>CALHJX010000035.1:0-3207 GCA_938033385.1 uncultured Collinsella sp.
AGAGGCTCCCGTCGAGGAAGCCGCTGCCGAGGCCGAGACCACCGAGGCTGCTGAGTAAATAGCTCGCCGAGGAATCGCTCGCATTCATGGCTAAAGGGCCGCGTATCCATCTGGGTGCGCGGCCCTTTTCTTTTATTGGTGCAAACGGACCTGCTCCCATTGCATCAAATGGCAGAGAGGCAGCGTTTGCCCAGATAAAACCTGCCAAAATTAACCTGTCCATTGTGGCAGGTTGGTCGTAGTTATTACGTGGCGGTCGAGGTCGACCGTATAGGCCGCGCCTTGTTTGGCTAAAGTACAATCATCTGTGTTTAACTCGCCCGCAGCTGCACGGCGTGGGCGATGGCCAAAAAGGAAAACCACATGGGATTCATGTCAAAGCTGCTGTCCTTTGGATCCGATAAGGACCTTAAGCGCTACTACAAGATCGTCGACCAGATCAACGGTCTTGAGCCCCAGTTTGAGAAGATGACCGAGGAGGAGCTCCGCGGCCAGACCGATAAGTTCCGCGAGCGTTACGCCAACGGCGAGTCGCTCGACGACATGCTTCCCGAGGCCTTTGCCACCGTGCGTGAGGCTTCCAAGCGCACCATGGGCATGCGCCACTTTGACGTGCAGCTCATTGGCGCCATGGCACTGCACGAGGGCCACATTGCTGAGATGAAGACTGGCGAAGGTAAGACCCTCGTCTCCACGTTGGCCGGCTATCTCAACGCTATTGCCGGCAAAGGCGTACACGTCGTTACTGTCAATGATTACCTTGCCAAGCGCGACTCCGAGTGGATGGGCCGCATCTATAAGTACCTGGGCATGACCGTCGGTCTGCTCCAGAACAACATGCCGCTCGAGCTCAAGCGTCCGGCCTACCAGGCAGACGTCACCTACGGCACCAACTCCGAGTTCGGTTTCGATTACCTGCGCGACAACATGGTTACCCGTCCCGAGCAGCGCGTACAGCGCGGCCACAACTACGCCATCGTCGACGAGGTCGACTCCATCCTGATCGATGAGGCCAGGACGCCGCTCATTATCTCGGGCGCTGGCACCAAGTCCGCCAGTACCTACAAGGACTTCGCGCGTGCCGTGCGTGGCCTTGAGCGCGGCGAGGACGTGTCGCACGACATGCTCACCGCCACCGAGGATGCTGAACCCACGGGCGACTACGTCATGGACGAGGCCAAGCATACCATCGCCGCCACCGAGCGCGGCCTTAAGAAAATCGAGCGCCGCCTGGGTATCGATGACATCTATGCCGATCTCTCCGGCCAGCTGGTCAACCACCTGCAGCAGGCGCTGAAGGCCCAGTACATGTTCCACCGCGATAAACAGTACGTGGTCACCAACGGCGAGGTCAAGATCGTCGACGAGTTCACCGGCCGCATTATGGAAGGCCGCCGTTACTCCGAGGGCCTGCACCAGGCCATTGAGGCCAAAGAGGGCGTGCTCGTACGCGAGGAGAACCAGACCCTGGCCACCATCACCCTGCAGAACTACTTCCGTCTGTATGACAAACTCTCTGGCATGACCGGTACGGCGCTTACCGAGGACGCCGAGTTCCGCGAGATCTACAAGCTGCCCGTCGAGGTCATCCCCTCCAACAAGCCCGTGCAGCGCGTGGACCACGAGGACCTGGTGTACCGCACCATTCAGGCCAAGTACAACGCCGTTGCCGACGACGTTGAGCGTCGTCACGCCAAGGGCCAACCGGTCCTGGTGGGCACCGTCTCCATCGAGAGCTCCGAGAAGCTGTCCGCCGCCCTTACCAAGCGCGGCATCGCACACGAGGTCCTCAACGCCAAGCACCATGAACGCGAGGCCCACATCGTTGCCCAGGCCGGACGCTACGGCGCCGTGACCATCGCCACCAACATGGCCGGTCGTGGTACCGACATCCTGCTGGGCGGCAACCCCGACGAGCTGGTGCGCGAGCGCCTGGAGTACGAGGGCCTGACCATGGAGGACGTGACGCCCGAGCAGCTCGAGCAGTTTAACGCCGAGGCCAAGGAGACCTGCAAGGCCGAGCGCGAGCGCGTGCTTGCCGCCGGCGGCCTGACCGTTATCGGAACCGAGCGCCACGAGTCCCGTCGTATCGACAACCAGCTGCGCGGCCGCTCCGGTCGTCAGGGCGATCCGGGCGAGACCCAGTTCTACCTGTCGCTCGAGGACGACCTCATGCGCCTGTTCGGCGGCGACAAGATGGACCGCGTCTCCAAGATGATGGTCACGGCCGACATGGGCGACGACATGCCCATTCAGCACAAGATCATCTCCAAGGCCGTCGAGAGCGCCCAGCACAAGGTCGAGAGCATCAACTTCTCCATGCGTAAGAGCGTCCTTGAGTACGACGACGTCATGAACAAGCAGCGCCAGGTCATCTACGCCGAGCGCAATAAGATTCTGGACGGCAAGGACCTGACCGACCACATCACCGAGGTCATGCACGACACCGTGTACCGCTGCGTGCAGGAGTTCTGCACCAAGGACAGCCACGAGGGCGAGCGCGACCTGGAGGGCCTGCGCAAGTGGGTTGTGGAGCTCACCGGCCACATCGATACGCCGAAGTTCCCCGACGAGGACTTTGAAGCCCTGGCTGCCGATGTCTTGGCCTATGTTGAGAAGTGCTACAACATGAAGGCCGAGCGTCTGGGCGAGGACCTGATGCGCGAGCTCAATACCCAGGTCATGCTGCGCGTCATCGATACCCGTTGGATGAACTACCTGCAGGAGATGGACTACCTCAAGACCGGCATCGGCCTGCGCGGCTTTGGCCAGCGCGACCCGCTGGTCGAGTACAAGACCGAGGCCTACGGCGCGTTCCAGATACTCGTCGATACCATGTACGAGGATTATCTGCGTACGGTTCTGCGCATCGAGATCAAGGCTGCCCCACGTGCCGTGGAGCACAAGGAAGAGCCCGCGCTCGAGGGTGCGCGCTTCTCCGGTCCTGCCGAGGTCGATGGTGACAACGGCGACTCGGTGCTGCGCAAGCAGGCGCAGGTGCAGGCCCGCACGGCTGTCCAGGGTGGTCCGGCTGCCGTCAACAACGGTGGCAAGGTGACCACCTATCGCAAGTCCGAGAGCGACGATCCGTACGTCAACGTGGGCCGCAACGACCCGTGCCCCTGCGGTAGCGGCAAGAAGTTTAAGTACTGCCACGGCAGGAATCGTTAATGGCTGAGGCTTTAGAGGGAACGCCCGCCGAGCTGG
>CALHJX010000036.1:0-6124 GCA_938033385.1 uncultured Collinsella sp.
GAGACGCTGGCTGCTCAAAGTCGCGAGATCCGTGCGGCCCATCGCGCCGCAGTCGAGCGCGAGATCGAGCGCGCCCCGGTCAAGTTGCTGATTCCCACCGGCACGCTCATCTTGCCGGCGTTGCTTCTGTCCATATTGGGCCCGCTGCTGGGAGCAGGCGGGATGATGTAGGGAGGAATACATGAACACGATGACCGACATTGCGGGCAAGGCTTGGAGCTGGGCTTTTTGCCGGGCAATCCGCGCTCGCCAGCGTGCCAAGGCGCTGTTGCGGGAGGAGAGCGCGCAGGGCACTACCGAATACGCCATCTTGGTCGGCGTGCTCGTAGTGATCGCGATTATCGCCATCGTCGCGTTTAAGAGCAAAGTCGAAGAACTATGGAACGCGATCAAAGACGGCATCAACAGCCTGTAGGAGGCAGGCGGCCTGTTGGTTCGCCGCTGGTGCTCGTCTGTTTGCTCGTGGCAATAGCGGTGACGCTTTGGGGGCTGGGTGTTGCGCGACAGCAGCGTCCAGGCGCTACTGCCGATTTGGGATCGGGCTCGGCGGCGGTGTCACAAGCAGAAGGCGCGCAAGATTTGGGCGGTCGGAATGCCGCCGTCACGGTTCGGACCTTTTTGCAGGCACTCGACGAGCGGGCCGCCAGCGCGACGGAGCCGTCTGCAGACAACGCGATCGCAGTTCGACTCGCATGGTCCGAGGACCGGCCGATGACCGAGGTGGCGGCAGACCTGCTGCGCGCCTACCGCGAGGTGCCCACGGCCCAGCTCGCCCTGAGCGGCTATCTCGATATTAAGGGTAACGTATGGGGCGCCATCGTGCGCGATGGGCGAGGCTGGGTCGACATGGTGACGGTTGCCGCGGATGCTGGCGATGCCTCGTGCCGCCTGCGTGCCGTGCGTCTGGTTCCGCAAACAACGGAGTCAAAGGAGGGGTCGTGAAATGCATGATGTCCTGCGTGAGGAATCTGCTCAGTCGACCGTCGAATACGCCATCGTCACCGTGGCGCTGTTATCGATTGTGCTGGCGATTGCGGGGCTTTGGCGCGCTGGCACCGATGGGCGCTTGGCGGCACTGGTCGAGCGGGCAGCGTCTCATGGCGTCGTTCCGTCGTCGGTTATCGATGCCGCGACGGGTGCCAAGGACATCGCTCTGTATTGATATCGCGTGCGAGGATCGGGCGCAGTCTACGGTCGAGGCCGCCTTTTTGCTGCCGACGTTTTTGACGCTTATCTTGCTCGCGTTGCAGCCGGTATGCCTGCTCTATACGCGTGCGGTCATGGAGTCCGCTGCCGCCGAGACCGCACGGCTCATGACTACGACGACGGTGGAGGGCGACGATGACCTTAAGGAGTTCACTCGCCGCAGACTTGCCGCGGTGCCCAACGTCTCAATTTTTCATGCCGGCGGGCCGCTGTCGTGGGATATCGAGTTGGGGCGGGCCGGTGCCAGCGGCGTTTCGTCCGTGTCTGTTGCCGGCGAGGTTAAGCCGCTGCCCGTGATCGGTGCATTTGCGCGGGCCATGGGCAGCGCGGGTGAGGGCGGCTATGTCGAGCTCAAGGTCGACGTCTCGTATCGATCGCGTCCCGAATGGCTGGAGGGAGATTATGATTCATGGATTGCTACATGGGATTAGGCGCTGCCTGCTGCGGGTGACGCAAGGGTTTGCTGCCCGCCGTCGACCAGGCGCTCGCCGCAAGCGGGGCGGCTTTATGGGCCGTGCCGGTATCGACTTGTTTATCGAAGACGGTGCCTATACCACGCTCTCCTCTGCGGTTGTCATTCTGGCGGTGCTTACGCTGCTGTTTTCGTCGATCGCGGCGATATGGAGCATGTCGCGTGCCGGGGATACCCAGGTGGCGGCCGATAGCGGTGCACTGGCGGGCGCCAACGTGGTGTCGTCCTATCACACAGCCGCCACGGTGGTCGATGCGAGCATTTTGAGTTTGGGCCTGGCGGGGTTTGCCACGATCGGCACCGGCTTGGTTGCCATTCTCATTCCGGGTGCCGAGGTTGTCGGCAGCGATATCATCGATACGGGGACCCAGATCATTAAAACACGCAACAAGTTTGCCAAAAGCGCGGCAAAGGGCCTACAAAAGATCGAGACCGCCTTGCCGTACCTGGTTGCCGCGCGCGCCATGCAGACAGTATCGGCGCAGGATACCGACGGCGTGACCTATACCGGTACGGCGCTTGCCGTGCCCAGGACATCCGAGTCGGATTTTGTTGCGCTCGAAGGATCCGAAATCTCGACCGATGCCATTAAAGATGCGTCGGAAGATCTGGAGCGCGCGGCCGAGGAGCTACAAAAAGCATCGGAGGAGACGGCGAAGGCCAAAGAGCGCGCCTGGCTAGCGGATTGCGGTGGATCGGATAAAGGTTCGGTCGGCAGCTGTTCGTGTATGTGGGAGCGCGCAAAAAGCCTAACGGATCTCTCTGGTGTTCAAAATCCGCATTACTCATCGAGCGTTACGTGGGAGCCCCAAGTGGCGCTCGATCGTGCGAAGGCCTACTACCATCGGCACCTGACAAATGAGAAGCCCCAAGGCTCGAGTGTCGAGATGAAGGCAGAGTCTGCGGCGCGTAAGGCGTTTTATACCTATGCGAGCGCGGAGGTCGATCGGGCATATATAACCGAGAACGGAGACAGGGTTTCCTCCTATATTCCGCTGCTGCCGCGTAACTCTGATGAGGTTCGGGCGACGGAACTCTATACCGACGCGGTGTGGCCGACGAGCGTGAACGATGGCAAGGCGTATCTGCATTACGGGACGACCTGTCCTAACTATAAGAAAGGGACGCCGAGCGGATTTGCTTCGGTTGCCGATTACGATGGACAGGACAAATGCAGCAAATGCCATTTTGGCGTTTCGTCGCTTGGTGCTGTTGCGGCGCCTTCAACCTCCATCGAAAACGGCTTCGAGTATCACTTTGACAAGTTTAAAGACGCTCTGGAGGACTACGTCGACTGTCGCAACAAGGAGCTTGAGCTCGAGCGTCAAACTGAGGGCGAAGCAGACCGTGCGGGCAATGCGTTCGATACCGCCATCAAAGAGCTTTCGGGCGAGCGCCCGCGCATCGCCCCGCCCGGTCGCAACGGCGTGGTCGCCTTTGCGGTCTCGGGGGACATCTCGAGCCCCGATGAGCTCAACTCTTCGTTTAACACGGCAGTTGAGCTTGGCGATCGTGGTGCAATTTCTGCTGCAGTGCTCGCACCTGATGATGCGACGGCACAAAATAACGTTCTCTCGCGGTTTTTCTCGACACTGGAGGAGCGTTCGGGCGGCGTTGCCGGCGTGCTCGATGGCGTTATGGATGTTTGGGGCCGCCTACTTGTGGGGTACGGAGACATCCAGGGTGCGGCCGACGAGCTTATGGGAGAGCTGATCGGTGGCTTGGGAGGGAGTAGCGGCGCGCTGGGCTCCATCGCGTCCTGGCTCGGTGACACCGTCTCGTCCTCCGTGGCGGCGCTGGGGCTCGAACCGTGCGATTTGCGTCTGCGAAAACCGGTGCTGACCGATACCGCCAATGTCATCAAAAGTCCGGGGTCCGATATCGCAGGCATCTCCAAAACTCAAGATACCCTGCGAAAAATTCCCTTGGGCGTGACTGACCCCAAGGCACTTTGCGAGGCATTGGAGTATCACGTCGAGCGCACCATCAGTGGCGCGGTGTTTACGCTTGCGGAGATCCCGCTGCCCGGCGGCGGCTCCATCCCGCTCACTGTCGATGTTGCCACGCTGGTGGGGGCTTTTGGCGGTGGATCGTAATGGGCATTCGCGCGGGCTTGCGCGAGGAGCGTGCCCAGGCGACGGTCGAGATGGCTGTGGTCACGCCTGTCCTGCTCGTGCTGGCTCTCATCGCGTACAACGTCATGATCTTTGCCGGCGCGGCCGCGCGCTTCGACCGCGTGGTGCCCGACATCGTGCTGGCGCACGCTGTGGCGCCGGGCGGGGAGGGTGACGAGAGTTCCATTGACGCTTCCGCGACCGTTCAAGCTCAGATTCAGGATGCCATGGAGGGATATGACCTACAGGTCGAGGTCTCGAGCGAGCAGGGCACGGCGTCATCGGATGGTGGCCTGCTCTCTCTTTCTGGCACGTTTAGGACCTATACCTGCACCATGCACTACGAGCCGTGGCCGAGTTCGCTGAGCATCGCCGGCGTTTCCCTGGGGGCGCCGGCCGTGCTCTCGCATGAACGCGCGGTGACGGTCGATCCATGGCGTCCGGGGGTGGTCATGTGACCGCGGTCTCGTCCTATATCGCCTACGCTCGGGCGCTCAACAGGTTGGGCTGGACGCCGGCCGAGTTTGTGGTGGCGGAGTCGTTTGTCGTGCGCCTGCGCGGCATGCTGGGACGGCGTCCGGTTGCCGCCAACGGCCTGCCGCTCGTCATGGCGTTTCCACGCTGCTCCTCGGTTCACACCTGCTTTATGGCCTATCCCATCGACATCGCCTTTATCGACCGTAGCGGCAACATCCTCGCGTGCTACGAAAACGTACGTCCCTGGCGTATGTGTTCCTGCCCCGGCGCCTGGGCCGCGCTGGAACGCCCCTCAATCCTCACCTCGCCCTCTGTCTTTCAACGAGTGCCGGCTTAAGAATTGGCGACAGCGGACTTTCGTCATACGAAATTGGTTAAGATGGAGGAGGAGATGCATGGATGTCGAGATTCATCCCAACGCCAAAAAGCACCTGACGGAAAAACAGGTGCTTGGCGCCTGGTTCGCGGTTACTGAGTGTATTCGCCGCGAGTCGGAAGACGAGCCGCCGAGATGGCTTGCGATTGGATGGCTTCCGGACGGACGGAGTGTGGAGCTCGTTGCGGTCGAACTTATTCGTGGATGGCTCATTATTCATGCCTTGTCTCCGGTTCAGAAGAAATTCTGGCAAGAGATCGAGCGAGCTCGGCAAAGGGGTCGATGATGGGCGAGACATATACGACCGCTAGTGGTCAGGTTGTAACGGATGAAATGATTGACGCGTGGTGTGAGTCGTACGAGCGCGGAGAGTTTCCGGATGGCGAACACACCGTTGGTGGAATCGTGCATGGACGGCCTCCACTCTCAGGTGAGGGAACGGCAACGCTATCGGTCAAGATTCCTCTGGGAATGAAGGAGGCTATTCGTCGACGGGCGGCTGCCGAGGGGATGACGCCAAGTGAGTTTGCCCGTGCGGCCCTGAGTGAAAAACTTCTTGCGGCCGGTTGATGCTTCTGACGTGCCGTTCTATAGGAGCGAGATTGTGGCCGATGTCGCGCTCAAAAACTTTTTTAAAATTCTCGGTTGACCGGAGCGCGTCCTTGGTTATACTAATCAAGCCTTGAAACAAGGCACACCTCAAATGGCTGGGTAGCTCAGTTGGTAGAGCAGAGGACTGAAAATCCTCGTGTCAGGGGTTCGATTCCCTTCCCCGCCACCTTGAATTGACTAGGACCTCTGTAAAGGGGTCCTTTTCTTTTACCGAGGGCTCCTGCGGAAACTACATCCCAGTCTTTTGCGAAAAAACGGGGCACGCTTTTCGGCCGCCTACTTCCGGCGCGCGTGTGCATCTTGGCGTGTACATCTCGGGCCCGCCCGCCCGGACATTCCTCCCACTTTTGCGCCACTTTGTAGACCGTTCGGTCGCCTGTCCGCACGCGCGGGTATACTCAAAACGATACTTTTCCTATGCAATGCGATGCAGGTTCGACCTGCACGATTCGAAGGGGGCCGTGATGGAGAGGATTCTCGGCGTTAATCTCTCTGGCTGGTTTATTCCCGAGCCCTGGGTGACCCCGTCGCTCTATGCAGCGACTGGAGCATCCAATGCAGCCGAGCTGCAGGAGGCCATGGGCACCGCCGCCTATAACGAGCGCATGCGCCGTCATTACGAGACGTTTGTGAGCGAGGACGATTTCCGTCGCATGGCGCAGATCGGTCTCAATGCCGTGCGTCTGCCGGTGCCCTGGTATGCCTTTGGCTCGCAGGAGTCCGATGCGTCCTACATCTCTGTTGTCGACTACATCGACCGTGCAATTGAGTGGGCTGCCAAGTACGACATCCGCGTGCTGCTTGATCTAGCAACTGTGCCCGGTGGCCAGGGCGATTCCAACGATTCGCCCGCCACGCCAGAGGCTG
>CALHJX010000037.1:0-4351 GCA_938033385.1 uncultured Collinsella sp.
CGGCGACGACCTTGATCTGGGGGTTCTGCTCCTTGAGGAACTCGCCCACGCCGGTCACGGTGCCGCCCGTGCCAACGCCGGCGACGAAGATGTCGACCTTGCCGTCGGTGTCATCCCAGATCTCGGGGCCGGTCGTGGCCTTGTGGATGGCGGGGTTGGCGGGGTTCACAAACTGGCCGGCGATGATGCTGTTGGGAGTCTCCTTCTGCAGCTCCTCGGCCTTGGCGATAGCGCCCTTCATGCCTTTGGAACCGTCGGTGAGTACGAGCTGTGCGCCATATGCCTGCATAAGCTTGCGGCGCTCGACGGACATGGTCTCGGGCATGGTGATGATCACCTTGTAGCCGCGGGCCGCCGCCACCGAGGCGATGCCGACGCCGGTGTTGCCGCTCGTGGGCTCGATGATGGTGTAATCGCCGCCGCGCACGAGCTTGCCGGCCTTCTCGGCCTCGTCAATCATGTTCTTGGCGACGCGGTCTTTGACGGACCCGGCGGGGTTGAAGTACTCGAGTTTGACGAGCACACGAGCCTTGAGGTTCTCGTCGGCCTCAAAGTGGGTGAGCTCCAGAAGCGGGGTGTGGCCGATAAGCTGATCGATGGACGTGTAAACCTTGCTCATGGTGAACCTCCAAAGTGTTCAAGTTGCTGGTTGCCGTGTGGTTTCACGGTGCGTGTAGCAGCTAAACCCATAAACCTTATAGGTTGTTCGTTTAGCTGTTGGCAAGCATAGTAGACACTAAAGCCTAGTAATGCAATAGGAAATAGAAGATTATTACGAGTCGATTAACCACCTTGACTGGAATGGGTATTTTCAAAACCAATTTTTCGGCTAGAATTGCAACGGATTAAAAGACCGAAAGGCAGCACTATATATGTTGGTTTCCACAAAGGGCAGGTATGCCCTGCGCGTCATGGTCGACCTAGCCGAGCACCAGGCGGCCGGCCGCATCCCGCTTAAAGAGATTGCGGCACGCCAGGGGATTTCGGAGAAATACCTGGAGAACATCTTGGCTACGCTCGTGCGCGCCAACATGCTTTCGGGTATGCGTGGCAAGGGTGGCGGCTACGTGCTCACGCGCCCGCCCGAGCAGTACACGGTGGGCGAGATCCTGCGCCTGACCGAGGGCAGCTTGGCGCCGGTCGCATGCCTGGACGGCGACTGCAAGGGCTGCTCGCGTTCGGATGAGTGCCCCACGCTCGACGTGTGGAAGAACCTGGACAAGCTCATCAACGACTACCTCGACGGTGTGACGCTCGATCAACTTGTCGCTCCCAACCATGGCTACGACTACGTCATCTAACCCACACCTGCCATTTGGGGACGGGGTAGAAATGGTAGATTCTCTCGCCCTTTAAGGCTTGACAAATAAGAAGGCCGCCCATTTTTGCGATGGGCGGCCTTCGTTTTGGGCTGTTGAGACAGACGCGGTCGGAATGGCTGTTTTAGTTCTCGGCGATGCTGTCGAGGATACTTCGAGTGATGGACACCAGGATGCTGCCCATAAAGGCCGAGCCAAAGCTTGCGATGGAGATGCCGACGCCCAACAGGTTGACCGACAGGTAACTTGCGAGTTCGAGTATAAAGCTGTTGACGACAAGCTGGAAAATGCCCAGCGTAATGATCGTGAGCGGCAGCGAGATGACCGTCAGGAATGGCTTGACGAACGAATCGACGATGTTCAGGAACAGCCCCACGAAGGCGAAACAGACCCAGGCCTCGGCAAAACCGAAGGGTTGGATGCCGGGAACGAGAAACGTGGCAATCGCGACGGCGATCGAGGTAAAGAGCCAGTTAAGCATAAAGCGCATGGCGGAGATCCTTTCTTGCGCAGGGTGTGTTGGTATCGCGTGAAGTGGCTTGCTGCGGCAGCATGGACGGCCGCGCGGGCGTGCCGCCTTGTTTGGCTGCCCATTGTCTCAGATATTCGTGGAGCTTGCGTGCGCAGTCGGTTTCAAAACGGCGTTCGTCCTAGAAAACGTGCCGCTGGCAGAGAGTCTTGTCGCTTTAGTTTGGTGGTGTGCTAAACTGCTACCGGCAAAAGCCACAGGCGTTGCCCTATTGCATAGAACGGGCGAACGATGTCCGATGTCAGTATCAACTTCGATGCCTTTTGGCGGGTTTGGCGGTGATCGATGAATATCGAGAACATGTTTGACAAGCCTGATGTCAAGCAGCTGGTCCACGCATTTAGCCTTTTGGACGACGAGAAAGATATCCAAGCGTTTTTGACCGATATCTGCACGCCGCGCGAGATTTGCGATCTATCGCAGCGTCTGCAGGTCGCGCGTTACCTGGACGAGGGCGAGCCCTATGTCGAGGTTCAGGCGCGCACCGGCGCTTCGTCCACCACGGTGAGCCGTGTGTCCAAGGCGCTCAACGGCGAGTACGGTGGCTATCGCAAGATCCTCATCAAGCTGGAGGATGGCGAGTAGGCCGCACCAAAACGAATTGTGCAAAACCGCTCCTCCGGGGGCGGTTTTTATATGCCCGTAATCGGCTGGTGCGTTGGGGTCAGGTTGCTTTGTACCAAAAGATGGAGCTGCGGTGGCAATGTGTCCGTGCGGGCGGGTAGGATGGATGCATTGATTATTGCGGACGGTTTGAGTGGAGGACCATGCCTGTTCGAATCTATACCACGGATGCCGGTACGGAGCTGAGCGATGCCGAGGCGGTGCTGCTTGCCGACCTTGTCGACCGCCACGGGCGTGCCGTGTTGCTGGCGCCCTCGTTTGCCGAGCTCGACCTGTGCCGTCATGATGCGGCGGCAGCTGGTATCTCGCTGGGCGTTGACTACAAGACGCCTTCGTCGTGGCTTCGCTCGCTTTGGGAGCTTTTGGGCGACGGGCGCGATTTCGTCGACAACTTGCAGCGCCATATGCTGTTTTCGGACAGGGTCACGCGTCTCGATGATGCCGACCTGCAGCCGCTTTCGCGCAGTCAGGGCACGGTGCGCATGCTCGCGCGCATGGCCCGCGACGTACTACCGGGCGTGGCTGGGACGACGGCCGAGCGATGCGGTGGCAACAATTGCCAGCCTGAGCCAAAAAGCGACGCCGAGGCTCGTGTGTTCGAGCTTTTGCGCGCCTACGCGGGCGGTTTGGACCGTCGAGATATGGTCGAGCCCTGCGAGGCGGCTGACATTATGGCCAGTGCCCTGGCCGATAATCTGCCGGCGTGCACCCGCGCCGTCTGTGTACGCGGCGTCACGTTGTTTACGCACGATCTGCTCGAGCTGCTGTCAGCCGTGGCGAACAATGGGGGAGAAGTCGTTATCCTGCTTGCCCGCGAGCAGGCGGCGATGCGCGAGGAGCTTGCCACGGCATTTGATGCCCGCGGTGTGCTGTTTGAGATTGCGTCGCTGGGGGAGGACGTCGTCGCGTCTGATGCTGCTTGTGGGACCGCCGCTCGGCCTGCCTTTATTGAGGTTGCTGGCCCCCATGCCCGTGCTCATGCTTATGCGAACGCAATTGATGATCTGGTAAAAGCGTGCCAGGGTTCCGAGGTCGACGGCGCCGCCGACGCTTCTGCCGACCCCGTGCGCGTGCTCGTCGTTTCTGCCCGGGCACCCCAGCTGTTCGGCGAACTCGCTGCCCGTCTGGCGGCGCGTCACATTGCGGCCGAGACGACTGAGTTCACGGCGTTTTCCCAATCCATTGCGGGTAGGCAGTTTGCGGCGCTTGCCGGCCTGATCGAGCGCATGAAGGCCGCCGATGAGGGTGCGGCGTCAAAGACCGAGTGGTGGCCCGCGCCGGAGCTTACCGACTGGATTTACAGCCCGCTTTCGGGTGCTGATGCCGCCAATGCTCGAACCTTCGATAAGAATATGCGTCTCTCGCGCAGCAAGACTACCGCGGGCGTTAAGAGCCTGCTGCAGAGCGTCCAAGGCCAGGTGAGGGGCGCTCGCAAGGCGGCGAGTGACGAAAACTGGTTTAAGAACGTGCCGTGTGTGGTCTCGGACGTGTTCCAGGCACTGTGGCGTGACAAGCCCGTGACGGCGCTCAAGGCCATGCTTGCCGTTGCCGAGGCGTTGCCCGATCGCTCGCTGGGCAGCTTGGATGGCCAAGCCCGTCGCCAAGCGGAGGCGGCCCTGCTGCGCCACGCCATCGACATCCTTATGAATGGCGCCCGCACGCTCGACGTGTCGCAGGCTGCAACCGTGCCCGTGCTCGATGGCATTCGCACCAAGGTGGACAAGCGTAGCACCGCCTACGATTACGAGACCTACGAGGTTGACCGTGCGCCACGTGCTCAGGTTCGTTTTGTTTCGCTTGCCGATGCGGCGGCTCTGCGCCCCGGCAGCTACGATGCCGTGCTGTTTGCCGATGTCGATCTGGACAGCTATCCGCTCTC
>CALHJX010000038.1:0-7906 GCA_938033385.1 uncultured Collinsella sp.
TGCTCTCCAAGGGCTACTCGCTCGTGCGCAAGGTCATCGGTGTCGACGGCGTCAAGCCGGGTACGCCCGAGGCTGCCGCTAAGGCCGAGGAGCTAAGCCGTCCGCTCGAGGAGCTCGGCGGCGCTTCGCTGGCCGACGCCCTGCTGGCCCCCACGCGCATCTATGTCAAGCCGATTCTGGAGCTGCTCCGCGGTGGTGCCAACGTGCACGCCATTGCCCACATCACCGGCGGCGGTATTACCGAGAACCTCAACCGCGCGCTCGCCGACGACGTCGACGCCGTGGTCACCCGCAACGGCGCCGAGATGGGCTGGGATGTTCCGCCCGTCATCACCTACGTGTCGCGTCAGGCCGAGCTCGCGCCCAACGAGGCATGCAAGACCTTCAACATGGGTGTCGGCCTGTGCCTGATCGTCGCCCCCGAGGACGAGGCTGCCGTGACCGAGGCTCTGGTCGCGATGGGCGAGAAGCCATTCCGCGTGGGCGAGTGCGTCGAGGGCTCCGGTAAGGTCGTGTACTCCGATGAGCGCTAACGAGCAGATGACTGCTGCCGAGGGCCTGGGCTTTGTGCCCTACAGCCGTCCGACCGGCACCGATACGGCCGAGCCGCTTAAGATCGGCGTGCTTATCAGCGGTTCGGGCACCAACCTGCAGGCGCTGATCGACCTGATCGCCGCCGGCAAGCTCAACGCCTCGATTGAGCTTGTGGTGTCGAGCCGTCCTTCGGCCAAGGGCTTGCAGCGCGCCGAGCGTGCGGGTATCCAGACACTCACGCTGTCCAAGGATGTTTATGCCGACCCCATCGCGGCCGACGAGATCATCGCGCATGAGCTGCTCGAGCGCGGCTGCGAGTACGTGGTGATGGCCGGTTACATGCGCATGGTGCACACGCCGCTGCTGGCAGCGTTTCCCAATCGCGTGGTCAACCTACACCCGGCGCTGCTGCCGAGCTTTACCGGCGCCCATGCGATCGACGATGCGTTTGCTCGCGGCGTCAAGGTAACCGGTGTGACCGTGCACTTTGCCAACGAGATCTACGACAACGGCCCCATCATCGCCCAGCGTGCGCTGGCTGTCGAGGAGGGCTGGGACGTCGACACGCTCGAGGAGCACATCCACGCGATCGAGCATGTGCTGTATCCCGAGGTTGTGCAGATGCTCGCCGACGGTCGCGTTCACGTGCTGGAGAGCGGCAAGGTCACAATTGACGCGCCTCGCGGCTAGCGGCGCACAGTACAATTTAGCCGAGTAGTCAGGGTGGTCATTGGCGCCAAGGCGCAAGTGGCCCCCCTTTGTTTTAGGTAGTCATTGGGGACGTTCTTAAACGACTAGTCATTGGGGACGTTCTTGAATGACTAGTCGTTTAAGAACGCCCCAGGTGACTAGGTGAGGGAGGTGAGCGCATGGCGGATAACGAAGCGCTGTTTACGCCTGAGCTGGTGTTTTTTGATTGGGAGTGTGTGACGCCGGATGAGGTGTTTGCGCGGCTCGAGGGTGAGCTTGCCCCGCGCGGCTACATTGCCGAGGGCTGGCTCAACGCCGTCCGCACGCGCGAGGACGCCTATCCCACGGGTCTCGCCATGCCGGCGGCAAACATCGCCATTCCGCATACCGATCCGGGATTTGTGGCCAAGCCCTATATCGCGGTGGTAAAGCCCGTCACACCTGTGACGTTCAACGCGATGGCGGGCATGGGAGCCCCGGTGCCGGCGCAAATCGTCATCAACCTGGGCATTGCCGAGCCGGGCGGTCAGGTCGAGGCACTTCAGGCGCTCATGAATATCTTTATGGACACCGACGCTGCAACCGATGTACTCGGCCAGACCACGCCCCAGGGCATGGTCGACGCCATCCGTCGCCACTTCTAAGTCCGGCACTTGGGGACTGTCCCTAACTGCCGGCAGAAAAGGAACGTCCCTAACTGCCAACTGCCAGACTTGTCCCCTTTGCACCAAAATGGTGCAGATTAACCTGTCCCCCATGCACCAGGTGTGTCGCGGGGGCTGCGTTGTGACACAATGGCGTTTGTTCGATTCGTGATGCGAAAGGCCAAACATGGCAAATAAGAAAAAGAACCCCGAGGTCGCGCCGACGTCTGAGCAACGGTCCCGCGCCGCCTCCAGCTCTCGCAAGAAGCAGCGCAAGACCTATGTGTCCAAGACCGTCAAGATTGTCCTGGTGGTCATCGGCGTGCTGGCGATGCTGCTCTCCGTCTCGGCCATGGCGTGCTCCGGCCTGATGTCGCAGACCGAAAGCGCCAGCTCGGGCTATAAGCTCACTGGTGGCGTGGCTGCTACCATCAATGGCACCAACCTCACCGAGGACACCGTGACCAAGCAGATCATGAGCATGCGTACGTCCTACGGCTACACCAAGGACAAGGACTGGGCGCAGTACCTGGTCAACAACGACCTCACGCCCAAGAAGTATCGCAAGCAGCTCATCGACTCCTACACGCAGCAGATTCTGCTTCAGCAAGCGCAGAAGGAAAACGGCGTGACCGTCTCGGACGAGGAGGTCGAGAAGGCCTGGAAGGACGCCTGCAAGAGTGCCGGCGGCGCCAAGGCCTTTAAGAAGACGCTTAAGACCTACGGCTATACCGAGGACACCTACAAGGACTCGCTCAAGGAGGGCCTGGCGCAGCAGAAGCTTAAGGATGCGGTAGCGCCCACAAGCAAGCCCAAGGACAGCGAGATTGTCGATTACATCAACGAGAACCTGTCCAACTACAATGACGCCCGTCGCTCGTCGAATATTCTGATCAAGGTCGATTCCGACGCTTCCGACGAGGACAAGGCCGCCGCCAAGGCCAAGGCGCAGGAGTGCCTGGACAAGATCAACTCCGGTAAGCTGAGCTTTGAGGACGCCGTGGAGCAGTACTCCGATGACACCGGCTCCAAGGACAAGAAGGGCGATGTTGGCTGGGACAAGCTCACTACCTTCGTCGACAGCTACCAGGCGGCGCTCGAGGGGCTCAACAAGGGCGATGTGAGCGACGTCGTCGAGTCGACCTATGGTTATCACATCATCAAGTGCACCGACTACTTCCATGTCGATAATCAGGTCGATGACATTAAGCAGGTGCCCAAGGACATCAAGAAGTACGTCTCCAACGTGGTGAAGACGCAGGCGGCAAGCACTGCGTACAGCGAGTGGCTGGAGCAGTACAAGAAGGACGCCGACATCACCGTCAACCCCATGCCCAAGGACGTGCCGTACAACGTCAGCCTGAAGGGCGTCACCAAGAGTTCGACCGACGATTCGTCGACGACTAAGTAATCATGGGGCGGTGCCCGCGTGAGTACCGCCCACGCTATTAGAGAGGATTTGCAGATGACCAACGAAGAGCTGCAGAAGGAAATGATCGCCGCCATGAAGGCCAAGGACAAGGTCCGCCTGTCCATCATTCGCCAGGTTAAGGCCGAGGTGAAGAATATCGAGGTCAACGAGCGCCGCGATGTGACCGAGGAAGACGTCAACAGCATGATCAAGCGTCTGATCAAGCAGACGAGCGAGACGCTGGAGATGTCCATCAAGGCCGGCACCGACCAAGAGCGTACCGACAACCTGACCGAGCAGGTCAAGATTCTGGAGAGCCTGCTGCCCGCGCAGGTTTCGGGCGAGGAGCTCGAGGCCCTGATCGAGCAGGTCATCGCCGAGCTGGGCGCCACGTCCAAGAAGCAGATGGGCCAGGTCATGGGTGCCCTGGGCAAGGCCACCGGCGGCAACTTCGATAAGCCGGCCGCCGCAAAGATCGTCGGCGCCAAGCTCGCGTAATTTGTTACGCGGTTTTACCAAACCGCGTAACGGCTCGACGCTGCAAACCCGTACACACGGCAATCTGACGTTCAATTTCAAGGGCGCGACCAGAAGGTCTGCGCCCTTTCATTTCACGTCACCTTGCTCGCGTGTACGGGTTTTCGCTGACTTATGCTCAACAAGGGCGGTTGTATTATTTTCGGCGCTCATTGGGGACAGACTTAAATGAGTGCCCAATGAGCAGGTACTCATTTAAGTCTGTCCCCAATGAGCGCCAACGAGCAGGTGGAAGGTTGCGGGTTCTTTACGGGAATGTAGTGTGGGCTGCGGAAACGCGGTTCTTTCCGTACAATAGTTCAACTCGTGTAAACGCAGGGAAGGGACATTCATGGCAGACATGATCGAGATCAAGCATCTCAACAAGTACTTTGGCGACCTGCATGTGCTCAAAGATATCAATCTCACCGTCAAGCGCGGCGAGAAGCTCGTAATGATCGGGCCTTCCGGCTCGGGTAAGTCGACGCTCATCCGTTGCGTCGATTATCTGGAGGAGCCCACGTCGGGCGAGGTCGTCATCGACGGTACGCCGCTCACCAAAAAGAATCACCTGGAGATGGCTCGCAAGTATAGTTCCATGGTGTTTCAGCAGTTCAACCTGTATCCCAACATGACGGTGCTGGGCAACCTGACGCTCGCGCCCATCAAGCTACAAAAGAAGAGCAAGGAGGAGGCGACCGAGATCGCCATCGCCGCGCTCAAGCGCGTCGGCATGGCACATAAGGCCGGCGAGTATCCGCAGAGTCTCTCGGGTGGTCAGCAACAGCGCATCGCCATCGCCCGTGCCCTGTGCACCAAGCAGCCCATCATCCTGTTTGACGAGCCGACCTCGGCGCTCGACCCCGAGATGGTTCAGGAAGTCCTGGACGTTATGATTGAGCTCGCACAGGAGGATATCACCATGATCTGCGTGACGCATGAGATGGGCTTTGCGCGCCAGGTGGCCGACCGCGTCATCTTTATGGAGGACGGCCGCATTCTGGAGGAGGGCACGCCTGAGCACTTCTTCGATAACCCCGAGAACCCGCGCTGCCGCGAGTTCCTGTCCAAGATTCTGCACTAGGCGCGGTGATGGACATGACGGATATGACGAGGGCGGCCGTGTCGCGCCGTCACTTTTTGCAGCTGGCTGGCGCCGGCATGCTTGCGCTGACGGGCACCGCGCTTACCGGTTGCGGCAACTCCACCAGCGGCGAGGGCTCCGACAAGGGGTCCAAGCTTGCGGCCATTAAGTCGCGCGGCCATCTGAATGCCGGCGTTAAGAAGGATGTTCCCGGCTACGGCTATTACGACACCGCCAAGGGCCGCTTTGAGGGCATGGAAGTCGATTTGTGCTACCAGATCGCCGCTGCCGTCTTTGGCGTGAGCTACAAGGATGCCCGCGCCCAGGAGCTTGTCGAGTTTACCGACGTAACGCCCAAGACGCGCGGCCCGCTGATCGATAACGGCCAGCTCGATGTGGTCGCGGCGACCTACACCATCACCGACGAGCGCAAGAAGAGCTGGGATTTCTCGACGCCGTACCGCACCGACTACGTGGGACTCATGGTCAAGAAGCGTTCGGGCTTTACCTCGATTGAGGATCTGGATGGCAAGGTCATTGGCGTGAGCCAGGGTGCCACCACACAGGGCCTCATCGAGCAGATGATCAAGGACAACGGCTTTAGCTGCAAGCCCGAGTTTAGGGCCTTTAGCGGCTACCCCATCATCAAGAGTTCGCTCGACGCCGGCAATATCGACGTCTTTGCCATGGACCGCTCCACGCTGGCCGGTTATATGAACGAGACCGTTGAGCTGCTGCAGCCCGAGGTCAAGTTTGGCGAGCAGGGCTACGGCGTGGCGACCAAGAAGGGCTGCGACCTTTCGGCCGTGGTCGATCAGGTGATTTGCGATCGCCTGGCCGACGGCTGGCTCGACCAAGAGGTCAAGACCTGGGGTCTTGTATAGGCACATCGTCCAAGGAAGGAATCAAATGCTCGAAGGATTATTTGACGCCGACCGTTGGTCGACGACATTTCAAAACATGGGGCCCTTCTGGGAGGGCTTTGGCGTGACGCTGCAGGTGGTCGTTGCCGGTCTGCTGTTGTCGCTGGTGCTGGGCACGCTGCTGGGCGTGTTCTCTACCACTCGTTCGCGCGTGCTGCGCGCCATAAGCCGCGTGTACGTGGAGTTTTACCAGAACACCCCGTTGCCCGTACAGGTGCTCTTTATGTACATGGCCGGTCCGCAGTTTTTGCAGGCCATAACCGGTGCCGACCAGCCGGTGCGCATCGCTCCGTTCGTGCTGGGCTTCTTGGGTGTGGGCCTGTATCACGCGGCCTACATTTCGGAGGTCATCCGCACTGGTATCGAGGCGGTTCCGCGCGGTCAGATGGAGGCGGCCCAGAGCCAGGGCTTCACCCGTGCGCAGGCGTACTGGTACATCGTGCTGCCCCAGACATTCAAGATCATTCTGCCGCCGCTGTGTAACCAGGCACTCAACCTGGTCAAGAACACGTCGGTGCTGGCGCTTGTGGCCGGCGGCGACCTTATGTACCGTTCCGACAACTTTGTGAGTCTGTACGGTTACCTGCAGGGATACATCGTCTGCTGCCTTATGTACTTCATCATCTGCTTTCCGCTCGCCATGCTGGTGCAGTGGCTCGAGCGCCGCTCCAAGGAGCGTCCGCGCGGCGTGAGCCTGGCCGAGCTGGGGCTCGACAACGTAGAGGAGGCCTAGCGCATGGAAATCTTCAACGCGACCAACCTGCTCTACATTTGGGGCGGCTTTGTTAAGACGATCGAGATCTCGGCGCTGTCGATCTTTTTCTCGCTCATCTTTGGCACGGTGCTGGCGCTCGTTAAGAGCTATGCGCCCCGCCCGTTCCGTATTTTGGTGAGCGCCTACATCGAGCTGTTCCGTTGCACGCCGAACCTGCTGTGGATCCTGTTTATCTACTTTACGGTGCAGGGTCTGGACATTGTGATTTCGACCATCGCCTTTACGCTGTTTACCAGCGCTGTTATGGCCGAGATTGTGCGCGGCGGCCTCAACTCGATTCCGCGCGGCCAGTTTGAGGCAGCGCAGAGCCAGGGCTTTGGCTTCTTTGCCACCATGCGCTACATCATTCTGCCGCAGACGTTTAAGACGATCATTCCGGCGCTGTTTAGCCAGTGCACGACCGTCATCAAGGACAGCTCGTATCTTTCGGGCATTAACGTGGCCGAGCTCATGTACACGGCAAACGTCGTGATGGCCCACGCGATCGATCTGTCGCAGGTTCTTATGCTCTACGGCCTGGTGTTTGCGATGTACTTTGTACTCAACTTTGGTATCTCGTTGCTGGTGAGGGCTTATCAGAGGCGAATGGTGGCAGCGTAGAATGTGGCAAAGGGACAGTCCCTTTGTCACATAGAGAAAGGAATCGCGATGAGCGATCTGGAGAATAAGAAGAGTCCTGTGGTCATTACCATCGCGCGCGACTTTGGCGCCGAGGGCCACGAGATTGGCCGTATCCTCGCCGATGAGCTGGGGATTCCGCTGTACGATAACGAGCTGCTGGTGCGTGCTTCGCTGCGCGCGGGCGAGTCGCTCGACAAGATGGCCGCCTACGACGAGCGCCTGGCCGTGGAGAACATGGCGTTTCTGCCCGACCGCTACGATGCGCGTTCGTACTCGGACAAGTTGTTCCAAAAGATGAGCCAGGTGATTTTTGATCTGGGTGAGACCGAGAGCTGCATTATCGAAGGCCGTCTGTCCGATTATCTGCTGCGCAACAACCCCAATCACATCGCCGTGCTGGTGACTGCGCCCTTTGAGGACCGCGTCGAGATCGTGCGCAAGAAGCGCGGCCTCAACAAAAAGAAGGGCGCCAAGCTGGTCAAACAGCAGCAGAAGGCGCGCGAGGCGTTCTATAAGCGCTACAGCGCCGGAAAGTGGAAGATGACGAGCGGCAAGGACATCGTCGTCAACCGCGCCAAGCTGGGCCGCGAAGGCTGCAAGGATGTCATCGCCGCTGCCTACCGCTACAAGGTGGCGCAGCTCGAAGGCTAACCGACCAAAACCACCATAAAGGGGACAGGCACCTTTGTGGTGGTTTTTGTTTTAGGC
>CALHJX010000039.1:0-1508 GCA_938033385.1 uncultured Collinsella sp.
CTGCAAAGCGTACGCGCACGGGCGGAATGACCGTGTTGGACGCGATGGAATAGAGCGAATAGTTGGCAAAGGCAAAGTTGAGCAGCGTCGCCGCGTCGGCAAAGCGCGTAATGCCCGCCTTGTCGCCCAGCGCCTGGCAAAACGCCTCGCCCAGCACAATGCCCGTATCCTCGACAGTGTGGTGAGCATCGACCTCGACGTCGCCCACCGCGTGCACCGTCAAATCGAACAGGCCATGGCGGCCAAAAGCGTTGAGCATGTGGTCGAAAAACGGTACGCCGGTCGAGATATCACACACGCCGCATCCGTCCAGGTCGAGCTTTACGACAATGTCGGTCTCCCCCGTCTTGCGGGTCACCTCGGCATAGCGGTCCATCTACATCTCCTCCTTCACCAGCGCGGCAAACGCGGCCAGCACCTCGTCGTTTTCCTGCGGGGTGCCTACGGTAATGCGCAGACAGTCCGCGGGAGCCCCGGCGCGTAACTAAAGTCGCGCACCAAAATTGAATACTCGTCGCGCAGACGCTCGCGCACGCGCGTGGCATGCGGCGTGCGCACAAGCACAAAGTTCGCCGCGCTCGGCCACGCCTCCACGGGCAGACCCTCGGCAGCCATTGCGCGCAGGGCACACAACTCGCGCTCGCGCTCGGATGCGACCTGTGCCACCACGGGCGCGTACGCATCGCGGGCACGCACGCAGGCAAGCGCCGCCGCCTGGCTCAACACGTTGACCGAATAGATCTGGCGAATCGCCGCGAACACGTCGATGACCTCGGGCGCCGCGATCACATAGCCCAGGCGCGTGCCGGCGGCGCCAAACGCCTTGGACAGTGTATGCAGAATCGCCAGGTTGGGATGCTCGGCGATAAGCCCCTGCGCCGTGGTGGCCGCGCCAAACGAATCGTCCGCAAACTCAACGTAGGCCTCGTCGACCATGACCATGCCGGGGCACGCATCGCACAGGGCCGCAACAAAGTCGAGCGGCGCCACGTCACCCGTGGGATTGTTGGGCGAGGTCACGATCGCCAGATCGCACTCGGGAGCCGCCGCAAGCACCGCCGCCTGGTCGAGCTCAAAGGTCGCCGGGTCGCGCCACTCGTCGCGCACCTCGGTCTGGCACAGCGACGCAAAGAACGCATACTCGCTAAAGCACGGCGGGCAGTTGAGCAGGGTCCGCCCCGCGCCGCCAAACGACAGCAAGTAGTTATAGAGCAGCTCGTCACCGCCGTTGCCCACGCAGATATTCTCGCGCGTCACGCCATGCCAAGCGGCAAGCTCGTCGCGCAGGTCGTTGGACATGGGGTCGGGATAACGGTTGAGCGGCGTGGCAGCCAGGGCTGCATCGATTGCCTCGCGCACGCCGGCCGGCACGGGATAGGTGTTCTCGTTGGCCGAAAGATTGATGCGCGTAGGCGTAAAGTTGGGATCATAGGGCTCGATGCCGGCCAGGTAGGGCTGGACGAGTTCCTTCATGCGCGGCGTGAGTTCGGCCATGTTAGGCCTCCTCG
>CALHJX010000040.1:0-8188 GCA_938033385.1 uncultured Collinsella sp.
TGCCCTCGGATTGGGTCATAGTGTCTGTCCGTCCTCTATCTGCGGCGTTGACTTGGTTGACACTTAGAACATCGATGTAGTCATTGGGGACGTTCTTAAACGACTAGGTGGAAAGGGGACGCTGCGGATTGGTTCCGCGGCGTCCCCTTTGCGTCGGCGTGTCGGTTATGCCCTACAGCTCGTAGAGCGTGGTGAACTTGTCCTGCAGGTAGCTGCAGTAGTAGCGGGCATCGAACGCCATGCCGCACGCGCCCTTGATGAGCTCCGGCGCGTCCTTGGCGCGGCCCCACTGCCAAATGTGCTCGCCCAGCCAGGCGCGGACGGGTGTCAGGTCGCCGCTCGCGCAGGCGCCGGTAAGGTCGACACCGTCGCGGCACATGGCCGGCACAAACATGGCGTCGTAGGCGCTGCCCAGCGCATAGGTGGGGAAGTAGCCAAACGAGCCGCCGCTCCAGTGCGTATCCTGCAGGCAGCCACGCGTGTCGTCGGGAACGGGAATGCCCAGGTACTCATCCATGAAGCGGTTCCAAAGCGCGGGGATGTCCTTGGCCGTGGCCTCGCCGGCAAACAGCATGCGCTCGATCTCGTAGCGCACCATAACGTGCAGCGGATAGGTGAGCTCGTCGGCCTCGGTGCGGATCAGCGAAGGCTGCGCGATGTTCACGGCGTGGTAGAGCGTGTCCTCGTCGACGTCGCCGTAGACCTCGGGTGCGTGGCGGCGCAGCACCTCGAGCAGCGGTCCCATAAAGGCGCGGCTGCGACCCACGGTGTTCTCGAAAAAGCGGCTCTGGCTCTCGTGGATGCCCATGGAGGTGCCGCCCTCAAGACAGGTGCGCGCATAGGCGGGATTGACGCCCAGCTCGTACATGGCATGTCCCGCCTCGTGGATGATGCTGTAGACGTTGGAGATGCAATCGTTCTCGTAGATGTGTGTCGCGATGCGCGCGTCACCCACGGCAAAGCCCTCGCTAAACGGGTGTTCGGTAAAGGCAAGCGTGGTGTCGTTCAGGTTCAGGCCGACGAGCTTCATAAGGTCGAAGCTCATGGCGCGCTGGGCGGCCTCGGGCACGCGGGCGTGCAAAAAGTCGGCAGCGGGCTGCTGGCCGCGCTCGCCGATGGCGTGCACGAGCGGCACGACCGTCGCCTTGACCTCATCGCAAAACGCATCGAAGCTCTTGGCGGAAAGGCCGCGCTCGTACTGGTCGAGCCAAACGTCGTATGGGTCGCGCTTGGGGTCCATGAGCTCGGCCTGATGCTTAAGCTGGGCGACGATTCTATCCACATAGGGCTCAAAGCTCGCCCAGTCATTGGCCGTCTTGGCCTTGTGCCACACGGCGTCGGCCTCGCAGGTGAGCCTGGTCCAGGCTTCGGCCTCCTCGGTAGGAATAACGCTTGCCTCGCGCTGGTCGCGGCCGAGCACGCGGATCTCGTCGAGCAGCTGCGGGTCGTCGATTTTGCCGCCTGCAACCGTCTCGCGCGCTAACGAGCGTACGAGCTCAACGGACTTCTCGCTGGTCAGTAGCTTGTGATGTTCGCCGGCAAGCGTGCCCATGGCGTCGGCACGGGCGGCAGCGCCGTTGGCAGGAGCAATCGTCGCTCCATCGAACTCGGCAATCTTGAGCAGGTACTCGCGAGTCCACAGCTTGCCCTCGAGTTTGCGGAACTTTTTGACGGCCTTGTCGACTTTAGCGGCCTTGACGCCCTTGGCAGCCTTTGCCACGGCGGCCTTGGCCTTCTTATCGAGTTTCTTTCCCATGCCGTATCCTTAATCTCGCAGGCCGAGCGCCGCAGGCGGGTGCACGGCCAGTTTGCACAGCTACCTGCCTTGTACCCAGCGCGAACAAAACTGAACGCGGCGATGCGCTCGCGAAATGTGTTATCCTATAGCCCAATGCGTTGACGGAGAGGGTTTTGCCCGCCGCGTCGCCGGCAAGAGAGGGAAGGTCATGGGCTGCAAGCCTTCCTACGGTGGCAAGGGCCAAGCGTTCACTCCCGAGCAGCGACCTCAACGGGCGCGCGGCCGGTGGCAGCGAAGCCCCAGTAGGGAAGCCGTGAGCCTCGCGACAAGGGGCGCAGAGTGGGCACGGCGGGCCAGACATCCGCCGGGTCAAACAAGGTGGTACCGCGGAATTCAACCGTCCTTGGGCAATGTACATGCCCGAGGACGGCTTTTTGTTACCGAACCGGGCCGCACATCCGCAGCTATCGGGTGCTAGCCGTCCCGGAGCGCGGATGCGCGAGAGACGAAAGGGAAGACATGAGTCTGATTGATGATCTGGTCAAACTCGAGGAAGAGGCCAAGGAGCTCGTCACTAGCGCCGACGACGCCGCCAAGCTCGAGGCCGCGCGCGTTGAGCTGCTCGGCCGCAAGGGCCGTATCACCGGCCTGATGCGCATGATGGGCAAACTCGCCCCCGAGGATCGCCCCATGATGGGCAAGCGCGCCAACGAGATGCGCCAGCTGATCGAGGGCATGCTCGACGAGCGCACCACCGAGATGAAGGCCGCCGCCCTCAAACACGCACTCGAGCACGAGGCCGTCGACATCACGCTGCCGGGCATCCGTCCGCAGATCGGCCACCAGCACCTGATCAAGCAGATCATCGAGGAGGCCGAGGACATCTTCTGCGGCATCGGCTACACCGTCGAGTCCGGCCCCATGGTCGATACTTCCTATTACAACTTCACCGCGCTCAACGCGCCCATGGATCACCCGAGCCGCTCGGCTCGCGACACGTTCTATGTGGTCGACAACAACCCCGGCAGCGTCGCGCATCCCGAGGCCCACGCTCACGGCGAGTCCGACGTACTGCTGCGCACCCAGACCTCGGGCGTGCAGATCCACACCATGGAGTCGCAGAAGCCGCCCATCTACATGATCTGCCCGGGCACCGTCTACCGTCCCGACACGGCCGACGCCTGCCACCTGCCGCAGTTCAACCAGATCGAGGGCCTGGTCGTCGACGAGGGTATCACCTTTGGCGATCTTAAGGGCACGCTCGACTACTTTGTTAAGTGCATGTTTGGCGAGGACCGCAAGACGCGCTACCGCCCGCATTTCTTCCCCTTCACCGAGCCTTCTTGCGAGGTGGACGTGAGCTGCCACGTCTGCGGCGGCAAGGGCTGCAACTTCTGCAAGCACAGCGGCTGGATCGAGATCCTGGGCTGCGGCATGGTCGACCCCAACGTCCTGATCAACTGCGGCATCGACCCCGAGAAGTACACCGGCTTCGCCTTTGGTATTGGCGCCGAGCGCGTCGCGGCACTGCGCTACGACCTGCCCGACCTGCGAACGTTGATGACGGGCGATATGCGCTTCCTGAACCAATTTTAGGCTTGCCCAGGCACCCCATCTTGGCGTTCAAACCGTCGCTCGCGTACCTTTAGTACGCGTCGCTCCTCTTTCACGCCAACCTGGGGCACCTGGACAACCCTAAGGCGAACGTCTTCATTTGATATTTCCTCCCAATGCGGAGATTAAGAACTAGGAGAGCTACATGCGCGTTTCTTACGACTGGCTCAAGACCATGATCGATATTCCGGAGGATCCCAAGACCCTTTCGGACGAATATATCCGTACCGGCACCGAGGTCGAGGCGATCGACACCGTGGGCGAGTCCTTCGACCGCGTGGTGACCGCCAAGGTGCTCACCAAGACCCCTCACCCCGATAGCGACCATATGTATGTGTGCTCGGTCGACGTGGGTGACAAGAACCTCGACGCCGACGGCAACCCCGCTCCGCTGCAGATCGTCTGCGGCGCGCAGAACTTCGAGGCCGGCGACCACATCGTCACGGCCATGATTGGCGCCGTGCTTCCCGGCGACGTCAAGATCAAGAAGAGCAAGCTTCGCGGCGTCGTGTCCATGGGCATGAACTGCTCCGCGCGCGAGCTCGGCTTGGGCGGCGACCACTCCGGCATCATGATTCTGCCCGAGGATACGCCCTGCGGCATGCCGTTTGCCGAGTACGTGGGCTCGAGCGACACCGTGCTCGACTGCGAGATCACGCCCAACCGCCCCGACTGCCTGTCCATGATCGGCATGGCCCGCGAGACCGGCGCCATCTTCGACCGCGATTTCCACGTTGAGCTGCCCGCCATTAAGGCCGAGGCCGGCCGCGCGACCGACGACGAGCTTTCCGTCGAGATCGCTGACGAGGGCCTGTGCGACCGCTACGTTGCCCGCATCGTGCGCAACGTCAAGGTCGGCCCGTCGCCCGACTGGATGGTCAAGCGCCTCAACGCCCTGGGCGTGCGTCCGCACAACAACATCGTCGACATCACCAATTACGTGATGATGCTCACCGGTCAGCCGCTGCACGCCTTTGACCTGGACACCTTTGCCGAGCGCGATGGCCACCGTCGTGTGGTGGTTCGCGCCGCCCAGCAGGACGAGAAGTTCACGACGCTCGACGGCGAGGAGCGCGTGCTCGACGCCGGCATGGGCCTCATCACCGACGGCGAGCGCCCCGTGGCGTTGGCCGGCGTTATGGGTGGCATGGATTCCGAGATCGAGGACGATACCGTTGACGTGATGGTCGAGAGTGCCTGCTTCAACGCCGGCCGCACCTCGCACACCAGCCGCGACCTTTCGCTGATCTCCGACGCCTCCATCCGCTTTGAGCGCCAGGTCGACGAGACCGGCTGCGTGGACGTCGCCAATGTGACGTGCGCGCTCATCGAGGAGATCGCCGGCGGCGAGGTTGCTCCCGGCTATGTCGACGTTTTCCCCGCGCCCAAGACCATCGACAGCATTAAGCTGCGCCTGGCCCGCGTGCACGCCATCTGCGGTGCCGACATCGAGCCCGACTTTATCGAGCGCTCGCTCACCCGCCTGGGCTGCACCGTCGAGCGCGACGGCGAGGACTTTATGGTCACGCCGCCGAGCTTCCGTCCCGACCTGCCGCGTGAGATCGACCTGATCGAGGAGGTCCTGCGCCTGTGGGGCATGGGTCGCGTCACGGCGACCATTCCGGCTGCCAAGAACCACATCGGCGGTCTGACGCGCGAGCAGAAGCTTACCCGCAAGGTTGGCGAGATCCTGCGCGCCTGTGGCCTCAACGAGACCACGACCTTTGGCTTTGCCGCCCCGGGCGACCTGGAGAAGATTGGCATGTCCACCGAGGGCCGCGGCTGCCCCGTGGTGCTCATGAACCCGCTGGTAGCTGAGCAGACCGAGATGCGTCGTTCGCTGCTGCCGGGTCTGCTGCAGTCCGTGGCCTACAACGAGGCGCACGGTACGCCCAACGTACACCTGTACGAGGTCGGCAGCCTGTTCCACGGTCGCGAGAATGCCAGCCTGCCCAAGGAGACCAAGTCCGTGGCGGGTGTGCTCTCGGGCCAGTGGAGCGAGCAGTCCTGGAGCATGAAGTACCGCAAGTTGCGCTTCTTCTTTGGCAAGGGCATCGTCGAGGAGTTGCTCGCCCAGCTGCGCATCGAGAAGGTTCGCTTCCGTCCCGTCGAGGGCGAGGGCTATGCCTTCCTGCAGCCGGGTCGTGCTGCCGAGGTGCTCTCGGGCGGTACCGTGCTGGGCTGGGTTGGCGAGATCCACCCCGAGGCGCGCGAGGCTATGGGCATTGACGAGGTCGTCGTTGCCTTTGAGCTCGATCTGGACAAGCTGATCAAGGGCGCCCGCAACCAGGAGAACTACCGCGAGTTCTCGCAGTACCCTGCCGTTGAGCACGATCTGGCTATCGTGGTCGACAACACCGTGACCTGCGAGGATCTTGAGCGCCGCATTACCAGCGCCGGCGGCAAGCTGCTCGAGGGCGTGCGCCTGTTCGACGTCTACCGCGATCCCATCCGCATCGGAGCAGGCAAGAAGTCCATGGCCTTTGCGCTTACGTATCGCTCCGACGACCACACGCTCACCAGCGAAGAGGTCGAAAAGGTGCACCAGAAGATCGTCACCAAGGTGTGCAAGAGCGTAAACGGCGAGGTCCGCGGCTAGGGCTTGCGCTGGGATATGGGTCGGCGGTGGCTGCCGCTGAGTCTTACGTGACTGCTGTTTTCGGTATAAGGCACCGTTGAGCCTGCATATATGACACGCGCATTACATAACGGCGTGCTGCTTTGTCGGCAGCGCGCCGTTTTGCTATGATAGCCGGCGGCGTGTTACGAATCTGACATTACGTAACACTGACAAGGTGATTTAGGCGACGTTGCAATTCCGTGCGCCGATAACCGGGAGGCGTATATGCACATTCCAGACAACTACCTGTCCCCGCAGACCGATGCCGTCATGGCGGTGGCGATGGTGCCCGTATGGGTTCACTGCATCAAAAAGGTGCGCGCCACGCTCGATCGCGAGCATATGGCGTTCCTGGGCATCTGCGCCGCATTCTCCTTCTTGCTCATGATGTTTAACGTTCCCCTGCCCGGCGGCACCACTGGTCACGCCGTCGGCGGCTCACTCATCGCGCTGCTGCTGGGCCCGGAGGCCGCGGCCATCGCGGTTTCGGTCGCACTGGCGCTGCAGGCGCTGCTGTTTGGCGACGGCGGCATCCTGTCCTTTGGAGCCAACTGCTTTAACATGGCCTTCGTGCTGCCGTTTGCCGCTGCTGTCGTGTTCCGTGCGCTCAACAGCCGTTTGCACGACAAGAGCTGGGGCACCTCGGTTTCGGCTATCGTAAGCGGCTGGGGCGGCCCGTGCCTGGCGGCCCTGTGCGCGGCAATCGAGTTTGGTATTCAGCCGATGCTCTTCACCAACGCCTCGGGTGCTCCACTGTACTGCCCCTTCCCGCTGTCCGTGGCTATTCCGGCAATGTTGATCCCGCATATGCTGGTTGCCGGCGTGGTCGAGGGCGTGGCGACGGCCGCCATCTACGGTTTCATTAAGAAGACGGCGCCGGGCATTATCGTCGGTCCCGAAGCCGCCGATGGCCAGCTTGCCGCCGATGGTGCTGCCAAGAAGACTTCCCTGATTCCCACGCTCATCCTGGTCGCCGTCCTTGTCGTGGCCACGCCGCTGGGCCTGCTAGCCACGGGTGACGCCTGGGGCGAGTGGGACGCCGAGGGCGCCGCGACTGCCGTTCAGGAGGCTGGCGACAACAGCCTGCAGGCTTCGGTCGGCCTCGATACCCCGACCTTTGCAGACGCTCTGCCCACGGGCGATTATCTGCAGGCCTATTCCGAGGAGCAGGGCCTTGGCTTTGCCGGCCAGGCCGCGATGTATATTCTTTCGGGCGTGATTGGCGTGGCGGTGCTCACCATCGCATTCCGCCTGGTCTCGCTGACGGTCAAGGAAAGCGGTGCTCATGGCAATAGCCGAGCTGCCTAGCTGGCTTGCGGTCGAGCAGCGATACGAGCCCGCGGGGGCTCGGCATCGTGTGATGCAAAAGAATGTCCTGCACCTGGCGAGCCTGCTTGAGCGGGTTCGCCTGGGTGGAGGCGCGCACGAGGGCGGGTCGATGGTCGACCGCGCCCTTTCTTGCGTTTCGGCTCCGGTGCGCCTGGTGGGGATGTTCGTTTGCGTCCTGTGCGTGTGTCTGACGCAGAGTCCGCTGTACCTCATGTTGATGGCGGCTATCGCGCTGGTGCTCGTTGCCGTGCGCCCCGTACGCGGGCTGCGGGCAACCTTTGTGCCGGCGTTGGCTGCCGCGGGGTTTGCCGTAGTTCTGGCGCTTCCTGCCCTGCTGCTGGGTGCTTCTGCCACGGGCGCCATGCTCAAGATTGCACTCAAGACCTTCATTAATGTGTCGCTGGTGCTGGGCGTTTCGTGGACCCTCACGTGGAGCCGAATGTCGGCGGCGCTTAAGATGCTGCATCTACCCGACGAAGTTATCTTTACGTTTGATATGGCGCTCAAGCACATCGAGGTGCTGGGTCGCACGGCGCACGATCTGTGTGAATCGGTCATGCTGCGCAGCGTTGGCCGTGCGCCTGCGGGTTTTTCGCGCACCGACTCGCTGGCGGGTATCATGGGCATGACCTTTATCAAGGCGATGGAATGCAGCCGCGCGATGGACGAGGCTATGCTGTGCCGCGGCTTTGCCGGTACGTATCCGGCGCCCGCGCGCGCCGGGTTTAGCTGGCGCGATGCGGTCTATGCGGCCGGCGTGGCGCTGCTGGCAGTGTTGTGCGCCGTGCTGTAGTGTGGGCGGCCGAGCCGTCGATGTGAGTAGGGAAGGGCGACGTTTTGACGATCGATATGAAGAGTGCGGCGGGCACGAACGGTGCGTGCGGCGC
>CALHJX010000041.1:0-3432 GCA_938033385.1 uncultured Collinsella sp.
AAACCTCGATCAGGCGAACGCCAAGGCAGCCAGCCGTACGGTCACGGCCCCGAGCTCGGGTAGCATCGTGGAGCTTAACGCCAAGGTGGGCGCCACGGTAACAGGCGGCATGATCATGGGCGAAAGCGATACGAGCGGCGGCAAGCAGTGCATGCAGATCGCCGACCTATCCAAGATGAAGGTGACCGTGCAGGTGGGCGAAAAGGACATCGCCAAGATCGCCGTTGGGCAGAGCGCCAACGTCACGTATCCCGCGTTTCCCGATATCGTGAGCCAGGGCACCGTCACGGCTATCGCGTCGGTGGCAAACTCTGACGCCGCCAACGGTGGCGGCGGCAGCGTAACCTTTAACGTCGACATTCTCATAGAGGCGCCCGACGCGCGCCTGAAGCCGGGCATGACAGCCGAGGTATCAGTGGTGACCGAGCAGCTCGACGACGTGGTGATGGTGCCGACGATGGCGCTCATGACCGAAGACGGCGAACACTATTACGTCAACGTGGCGACTGATGACGAGGGCAAGCAAACCCGTCGCGTGAAGGTGACCGTCGTGACGCAAAACGACAACGAAGCCGTAGTCAGCAAGACACAGGTCAAGCGCGACGACCAGGGCAACGAGATCAACCCCAACGTGCCGGTTACCAAGCTGCGCGATGGCGACACCCTCGTCATGGACACCGGAGCGGACGCAGCGGCTGACGGCGGCTACGGCGCGGATTCGGGCAGTATGTCTGCCGACGAGGGCATGTAATGCGTCCCGTTATCGACATCCGCAACGTGCACCGCATCTTTGAGAGCGAGGCGGGGTGCGCCCACATCCTGCACAACGTGAGCCTGGCGGTAAATCCCGGCGAATTCGTCGCTATCACTGGCCCCTCGGGCTCGGGCAAATCAACGCTCATGAACATCCTAGGCTGCCTGGATAAGCCGACGGCGGGCGACTACTACCTGCAAGGGCTCAACGTGGCCGAGCTCGATGATGACGAGCTCACCGAAGTTCGCGCCCTGAGCATTGGCTTTGTCTTTCAGAGCTTCAACCTGCTGCCGCGCCTGTCGGTTATCGAAAACGTCATGCTGCCGCTGGCCTACACCAATGTGCCCCGTAGCCAGCGCGAAATGCGCGCCGTGCACGCGCTGCAGGCCGTCACGCTACCGGTCGACCACTGGGACCACCGCATATCCGAGCTCTCGGGCGGCCAGATGCAGCGTGTCGCCATCGCACGCGCCCTCGTTAATGACCCGCCCATCATCCTGGCCGATGAGCCGACGGGAAACCTGGACTCCGCTACCGGAGCGCTTGTGATGGAGACCTTCCATAAGCTCCAGAAGCGCGGCAAAACCATCGTGCTTATCACACACGACCCCGGCATCGCCGCCGAGGCCGACCGTGCCGTGACCATCCGCGACGGTCGCATTCACGACGGCGCGTATATTCCACATGCACCGCGGACCCTGCGCAGCGCCGTAGATAGCCTGCCCATGATTTCCGCCTCCGCCAACCCGCCGAAAGGAGAGATGGCATGAGCGCCCGCGATCTTATCCAGGAAGCCCTTCACTCGCTCGAGGCCAACAAGGGGCGCAGCCTGCTCACCATCCTGGGCATTGTCATCGGCATCGCCTCGGTTATCGCCATGACTTCGCTCATCGGCGGCATCCAAAACAGCTTGGTCAACAGCCTGGGCCTCAATGCGGCACGCATGGTGCAAATCTATTCGTCGCAAGAACTCACCGAGTCGGACATCGAGAAGCTTCAAAAACTGGTGCCGCAGATAGAGCAGATCGGCATTGTCGACAGCGCGTATACCGAGTACAAGACCGGCAATAAAAGCTATACCGTCATGGCACAGGGTGTCGATAGTGACATGCTTGACGCCGTGGGGGCCAGCAAGCTCGTTGCGGGGCGAACCTATTCCCAGGCCGAGTCTCAATCAGGCTCGCGCGTGGCGCTCATCAGCCGCGGCGGCGCCGATCAGCTGTACGGCAACGAACAGGATGCGCTGGGGAAAACCATCAAGGTGTCCAACGGCGAGGTGCAGATTGTAGGCGTGATTGATGGCGGCAGCGACTCCATGGGCTCTCTCACGCTGTATATGCCACGCGAAACCATCTCAGGTCTGTTTGGCGACGAGAATCCCTCATTCCCCAGCGTGATGGCACTTGCCGCCGAGGGCACGGACATGGATGAGCTTTGTAAGACCATCGAGTCCAAGGTGCGCGCGATGAAGGGCATCGAGGAGGAGGATGAGTACGACAGTGTATCGGCGACATCCATGAAAAGCGCCATCGATGCACTCAACTCCTTTATGGGCGCGTTCTCGCTCATCATGGGTGCTGTCGCCAGCATCTCGCTGCTTGTCGGCGGTATCGGCATTATGAATATGATGCTTACCAACGTAACGGAGCGCATTCGCGAGATCGGCATCCGCCGCGCTCTGGGCGCCAGTCGTCGCGATATCACCGCGCAGTTTTTGGCCGAGTCTTCGGCGCTGTGCGTCACCGGCGGACTGTTGGGTGTCCTGATTGGCTATCTGCTGGCCTGGGCTCTTGCGATGTTTGCCTCCGGATCCGGGATTCTTGGCGAGCTCGGTGCCAGCGGGCAAATCACACCGAGCTTTTCAATCGCCACGGTATTGCTGGCCTTCGCCGTCTCCGTCGGCATCGGCGTAATCTTTGGCTTCTACCCCGCTCGACGCGCGGCAAAGCTCGACCCGGTGGAGTGCCTACGCTACCAGTAAGCCACCACCAACAAGTTGCGGTGAATTAGGGACTGAATGTGCTATCTAGCAGCAAAAACAAACACTATTTCACCGCAACTTATTGAAGGGCTGCTTGCGCCAGTTCCGGGCGTCGTCCTCGAGCTATTGGCGGATGAAGGTCTTGTACGGTTCGAGCTTGCTCGGGGCGCTCCTCCTCGCAGGCGGGAGGGCACGCATGCGCGGCGAGCGCCTAGCGCGCGAACTCCCGTAAGAGCGCGTCTTTCACTTCCCGAAGCGAAAGGGCCCCGCCTCCCTCGGCGGGACGGGCGACCACGATACAGCGCGCTCCCACGTCGTGCGCGGAGGCGATCTTCTCGGCCGTGCCGCCTACGGTTCCCGAGTCCTTGGTCACAAGCCACTGGGCGCCCACCTGCCGAAGCATCGCCTCGTTGAGCTCGCGGGTGAAGGGCCCCTGCATGCCGATGACGTGCGACGGCGAAAACCCCGCGTCGATGCACTTCGTTATAGCACCGGGCAGCGGGAGCACACGCACGAAGAAGCGCTCCGCGAAATCGGCGACGCGCGTGTAGGGAGCAAGCTCCTTGCTCCCCGTCGTGAGAAGCGCGCGACCCGGGTTCTCGGAGAGAAAGCGCGCCGCGCAGGCGATCGACGCGACCGAGACGACGCCTTTGGGCAGCGCCTCGACCGGGCGCGCAAGGCGCAGGCATCGTGCACC
>CALHJX010000042.1:0-11978 GCA_938033385.1 uncultured Collinsella sp.
TGTCTCCACTCGTTACCTGCGGTGTGGCCGTCAGCGAGCCGGTGCCATCGTCCGCGACCGTCACCTTGTAGATGAGCGCATGGGTGTCGTAGACCATGCCCGGCTCCGTGCCCGGCTTCTCCGCGATGGTGTAGGTGAAGTCCTTGCTCGCGGCGCCGCCCAGGTTGGAGAGCGTGAACTTGCGCGTGAACTTCACCGTGCCATCGGCCTTGTTCGTCGTGGTGCCGAGCACCTTGCCGTCGGCGTCCTTCAGCTCGAACGTGTATTCGCCGCCCTTCAGCTTGGTGTCGTGCGCGAAGCCCGGCGCGACCGCAACGATCTTGGTCGCCGTCAGCTCCACGGATCCCTTTGCGGTGTAGGTGTTCGTGAAGGTGGGGGCATTGGCCTTGTCACCATCGTAGGTAACAGCGGCGTCCAGCTTGCCGGCATTGTCCATGACCTTCACCACGGCATGGTGCACCGTAGCGTCGTAGGTCACGTGGGACAGGTCGCCCTCCTGTTCCGCGACGGTGTATTTGTACTCGCCGGCCTTGGTGTAGTCGATGGCCGGGAAGGTGACGGTGCCGTCCTCGCTGTTCTTGGCGCTCCGGATGGGTTGCTTGCCCTTCAGCTGCTCAGCCGTCAGGTCGCCCTCGTACAGGTCGAAGGTGAACTCGCCGCCCTTGAGCGTGGCCGGCGTGTTGTCGGGCTTCACATAGGCCTTCTTCGCCGTGAGCGCCACCGAGGTCTCGGCGGGCTGGTACTTGTTAGTGAAGGTCGGGGCATCGTTCTTGCCGTCATAGGTGACGGTCGCCTTCGCCTTGTCGCCCTCCGCCTTCACCGAGACGTGAACCTTCACCGCCTTGGTGTCGTAGGTGATAGTCGGATCGGCACCGACGTTCTCCTCCTTGAGTTTGTAGTCGTACTCGCCGATGGTCAGACCGGTGAGGGCAAGATTGATCTTGCCCTCCTTGTCGTTCTGGACGATCTTGACGGGATTACCCGTGGACGTGTCGCCTTGGTACAGGCCGAAGGCGAACGCGCCGTCCGTCAGCGCCTTGCCCGCGAGAACTTTCGTGGCCTCGACGGTAACGTCCGTCGTCGGCTTCACGTTGGTGAAGGTCGGCACGGCCTTATCGCCGCCGTAGGTGACGGTCGCGTCCAGCGTGCCGTTCTTGTTATCGGTAACGCTGACCTTGACCTTCACTTTCTGACCGTCGTAGACGATGGTCTGGTCGTTACCGGTAACTTCCTTGATGGTGTACTCGTAGTCACCTGCCTCGGTGTAGTTGATGGGCTGGAAGGTAATGTTGCCCTTCTCGTCGTTCGTGACGGTCTCAATGGGCGTGCCTTCCGCCTTGTCACCCTTGTACAGAGCGAACGAGAAGTCGTTCCCCGCGAGCGCACCGCCCCTAAAGCGTTTCTTCGCCGCCAAGGTCACGGAACCCTTCGCAGCATAGCTGTTGATAAAGGTGGCGAGGTTCACCTTGCCGTCCTTGACCTCAGCCTTGATGGGCTTGGCCTCAGCGTCACCATCCTTCTTCACCGTCACGCCCGTGACGGTCAGCTTGGCGTCCTTATCCTCGACCCTTACCGTGACGGTATAGGTCGAGGCGTCCATCGTCCAGCCGGCGTTCTGCACGCCGTCCGCTGCGGGATCATCATCAGCGTTGTGCACCTCGGTGAGCGTGAACGTGTACTCGCCCGCCTTGTTGAACGTCATATTCGAGAAGTCGACCGTCTGGCCCTTGTCCTTGATAATCTTGTCCTTCGTGGCCTTGGACTCCGCGTGCGCGTCGCCCGCCAGGTCGTCCGACACACCCAAGTCGCCGGCGGCGATCTTCTGCTGTGTCTCTTCCGTGGCGGTCAGCGTGAACGAGAACGCCTTCTCCGTGCTCTCAACACCGGAGATCTTCTTCGTCACCTGCGGGGTCAGCTCGTCGCTGGCGTCTGACTTGTAACTGTTCTTGAACGGGACGGTAGGCGTAGCGGGCTTCGCATTGCGACTCGAGACCGTCTTCACGTAGTTGGTCGTGGTATCGAGGCCCTTAATCGCCTCGGCCGTCAGCGCATCAACGTTGCCGCCCCCGCCAACAAGCGCCGTCACGCCCGGGCCCTTCGCGATGGTCGTCTCGGTGTAGAGCTGGCCTTTGTTGTCCGGATTCGGCTTCACCGCAATGAGCACGTAGGCGTCACCGGGGTACTCGGTGTCATACGTGTATCCACCAGCGTTGGCGCCATGCGCCTCAGACACCTTGTACACATACACCTTGTTGTAGCTCAGCTGCGTGAAGTTCATCTTCAGCTTGCCGGACATCGTGGCGGTCTGCGTATCGTCACCGTCATCCTTGCCCACGGTGTTCTTGAACGACTTATCGGTATCAGCCGGCTCCGGGGCCGTCGTACCGTTATACGTCATCGCCTCGATGGTGAACGGGAACATGCCATTCTTCAGCGGGGTACCAACCAGAGTCTTGGTCACATCGATGCCCGCGTAGGTACCAGAGGCCGCATAGATGTTGGTGAACGCGGCGGCGTCCGTCACCTGCCGGTCGGCATCCGTCGTCGCCTGCTTGTTGTCGTACGCAACCGACGCGGTCAGCTTACCGGTGTGCTTGCCGTTCTCGATATCGGTCACTGTGTACGTCACCGTGGACGTATGGCCGTCATACGCAATACCAGTCTTATCCGCGTCGGTCGGCTTCGTCTCGTTCACATTGAACGTATACGTGCCCGACTTGGTGAACACCAGGTCGCCCGCACCGAAGGTTGCAGAACGCGTCGCGTCACCGGCGCCTGCGATCTCAACCTTAGTCGTCAGATCGCCGGTCTCATCGGAGTCGGTAGCCTTCCTCTGGGTAACGACCTTGTTTTTAACCGCATCCCTCGTCGCATCATCCGCCGGCGTCAGGGTGAAGTCGAACGCATCGCTCGTCTCCCACGCGCGCCCGGTGAACGTCTTTTGCACGTTAACCGGCGCCGACGTCGCCTGGGTCACCGTGTAGGTGTTCTTGAACGGGATGTATCCGTTGGCGTCCGTCAGCTGCGTGCCGTCGGCCTTCCAATACGTGACCGTGGAGGACAGGCACTTACCCGTCCCAGACTCGTTATCAACCTGCTGGTTCTTCACCAGCACGTAGTACACCGTATCGTCGTAGCCCATGCCACTGGACGTCGATGTATCGGAATCCTTGACCTCGGTCACCTTGTACACGTAGGTGAGGTTCTCGCTCTCCATCGTATAGGTGATCTGCGGGAACGCAGCGATACCGTCGTCATCGTTCTTCGCCGTGGTCGTGGTGGACGTGCACCCCTTAGGCATGGGGACCTTGCTGGCACCGACGCTGTAGGAGGTGGCGAGCTTGCCGAAATCGATGGCTCCACTCGGCACGGCATCATTCTTCATCCCGCCGAGTGCCTCGAGCTGGAACGTGAACTTATCCTTCACAAGCGGATTTGCACCGGACTGGTCGGCATACGTCTTCTGCACGTTGAAGGAGATGGTCTTCTCATCGGTGTTATAGGTGTTCGTGATCTTGGCGATTTTGTCAGCGACCTTGATCGGGTTGTCCTCATGCCTCACGCCGTCGTCGGTGTAGGTCTGCTCCATCTTGACTGCCGGCTGCGACAGCGTGCCGTCGCCGTTATCGCTCACCGTCACCGTGACGCGGTAGGAAGCGCTTGAATACCCGAACCCGGGCAGCCAGCTAGCGTCGTTTTGAGACGGCGTGGCCTCGGCGATGAGATAGGTGTAGGTGCCGGGCTTGGTGTACTCAATCTCGCCGAAGTCGAACTTGTCCCCGTTCTCAACGGTCTTCACAACCTGCTTCATACCACTCACGGGTGCATTCTCGGCACCGTCGGGCATCGGCGTGCCCTTGTCCGCGCGCAGGTAAATCTTGAAGCTATCGCCATCTTTCCAGTCACGGCCCTGGAGCACCTTCTGCGCCCAGAACGCATTGGTGAGCGTCACCGGCGACTTTACGCTGTAGGTGTTCGTGAATACCAGCTTGTTGGCGTCGGCCAGTGTGCCGTCGGCGTTCTGCTTTGCGATCGTGCCGGAGATGCTGTCGCCCTCGCCACTCAGGGCGTTGCCGCCCTGCTCGCGCTTGGTCAGCGTGAAGCCGGCCGGCATCTTGTCCGTACCGGTCAGCTCCTGCACCGTGTAGGCGTCGTACTCGGCGAGGCCGTACACGCGGATCGTCTGGCCGGCCGTGATGGTCTGCTCGCGACCGTTCGTCAGGTCGAACATATCGCCGACCTGCTTCTCGCTTGCGGCCCCAGCGTTCTTGAACACTGCAGCCTTGTAGGTCTTCCCATCAGGCACGGTGAACTTGAAGGTGAACTTCGCGTCCTTATTGCCCGTCAGGCCATTGGGCACGACAACCTTCTTCGTCACCTCAAGGCTCGCCTCGCGTTCGTTCGCCACGCGCACGCAGGTGGCGCCCGTGAACAGGGCGTTCAGGTTCATGTCGCCCAGATTGGCACGGGCACCTTTCGACGTGGTCCCCTTGGGCCGCTCGTCCTGCATGATACCCATACGTATCCAGCCCGTCTCGGTCTCCAAGCGATAAGGTTTACCCTCCTCGGTGGGCCCATACTGGTAGACACGTCCGTTGGCGCCGTACTTGAGGTGCACCTCATCCTCGCCGCCCTTGGCGTCATTGTTCCAGGAAAGGTTGTCGTTGCCGTCGAGCTTGCCGTCGGACGTCTGGCGCTGGCCCTTGATCCACGTGAGCGTGTTGTCAATGTCGCCCTCTGCGCCAAACTGGCCCAGGCTCTTCATGAGCGAGCCCACGCCCACGAACGTCGAAACGCCGTCATCAACTGTACCAGCATCGGCGTGGACGCCGTAATCGTCCACAATCACCTTGATGAGCCTGTCATTAAGCAGGAAGCCATTGGGCGCCGAGACCTCCTTCAGGAAGTAGGTACCCTTCACGAGCGGCTCGCTACTGTCGCTCGTAGACGGGAATACGCCCGCCCCTTCGAGCTTGACCGGGTTGGCGACCGACCTCGTCGTCAGGGTGTCGTAGGGGGCCTGGTCGCCATCGAGCACGGCCTTGCCGTTCGCATCCGTAGTCACCTGGGTGGACTTGTAAAGGCCGAACTTCGCCCCGTCAACGGGCTTACCCTCGGTATCGGTCTTCTGCACGAACAGGCGATTCTGGATGTTCGTGACGAGCAGGCGCGTGGCGAACTGCCGCTTGAAGTTCGTGCCGTCTGCGATGTCGTCGCTGTACACGTGGACTGTGTTCTTAGGCGTCGCGTCGCCGATCGAGCTCGCCGTTGTGTGGTAGATGGCCACCGTGTACTCGGCATCCTTGCGGGCATCACCGCTCAGCAGGTAGTAGTACTTGGAGATGTCACCGGGCAGATTTTGAATCTCTACCTGGTACTGGCCGCTTGTGTTGAGCGTGAAGGCGTGCAGGTCCTTCTTCGCCGCCTCGATGGCGCCGGCCATGCCCTGGGCGCCGGCGAGGGTATACCCCTTCGTCGGGTCGCCCGACACGGCGTGCCAGGCGTTCTTGCTTTTATCGCGCTTGAAAACTACTGCGAACAGGGTGCCGCGCTTCATATCAACAGTATTGCCTGGCTTCATCGAGTCATCGTTCGCCTGGTATACGGTCGACGGCGCGGTGATGGTCTCCTTCGCGGCGGCGAACGCACCGGTCTTCCACACGACGCTGCCCGCGTCCATACCGCCGCGGTTGATGATGACACCGCCCGCGTCGTTCTTGTCGCTCGCGGGCACGTACTCGAGCTGCATGCTGCCATCCGTCGCCGTGAGACTCGAGCGGTAACCGTTGGGCGCCTTTGTTTCCTTCAGGAGGTAGTACTTGTAATGATACTCTTTATAAAGGTCATCGAAGTTGATAACGCCGTTGTCCGCCTTATTTGTGAGCGTCAGTTGTCCATTCGCGTTCGTGGTGCCGGAGCCAAGTAGGTTATTTGGATTGGCGGTCGTGTCAGCGAAGCTCTCGTCTGTCTTGTACAGCGCGAACTGAGCACCCTCCACCAGACCGCCATCCTGGTCGAACTTGATAATGTCGGACTCGGGAACCGTCACGAGGTTGAACTTGAGCCTCATGTTGGAGTCGGTGGCGCCACGCTCCAAGTAGAAGAACTTGAGCGTGTGGTTGGTGCTGCCAGCGAAGGTGTTGCCGTTGAAGCCCTTAGTAGTATCCTGCTTTGCTTCCTGGAACTTGCTTAACAGCGTGCCGTCTTGGGAATCGTTAACCTTAATCCCGCCCGTTTGGAAGTCGATGGTCAGCTTAGCACTGGTGTGGATGCCGCCAATGTCGCCCACGAGGACATCGTCAATGAACACCCAGACGTCGTCGTCTCCGGCGAACTCGAAGGTCATGGGCTTGCCAGCGTTCGTTTTGCCATCCTTCGGCTGCACGAATCGCGTGGACATTGAGAGGCCGAAATAATGGTTGAGGGGTTTGTTACCGTTATATTGAGGGTCAGCGACGTTCTGCGACGTAATGCCGTTCGGGACGAGTTTGCCGTCCTCTACCTTGAATACCTCATCGGCCGCATCGAAGGGGAAGAACTGGCCTACTGTCTGAGGCCCAGACCCCGCTTGCTTAACGCCGGCAGCATTGTAGACATCAAATGCATTCTTATTGGCGTTGTACGCCGCGTAGTTCTGCGAGCTGTCATACTCGTAGTAGCCGCCCTTGACCCGCAACAAACCCGTCACACCCATATGGGATATCTTGCCCGTATGGACGGAGGAATCAAACAGGTAGCCGAGGGATTCTCCCTCCCAGCGGTCGGTGAGTCTCGGGTAACCACCGGCAAGAACGTTGTTCACGATGCCGGTGCGGACCTGGGAGCCACCCGTATACTTGTTAAGATCCTCGCTGGCTCCTTGATCCTTGAACTGGAACAGGTGGTTTGCGTTGATGCCGCCGTTGCCGGAAACCGACAGATGGTCATCGGGATTCACCCAGTAATCAAACAGGTTGATCGTCGTCCCCGAGGGCGAAGTCGTCGTGACCGTGTGGTCCGAAAACGCTGCTTCCGCACGGGTCGGCAGGAAGAAACCCACCGTCAGCGCGACGGCGAGGGCCAGAACAATCGCATATGGCGAGACCGGGCACAGCCCGCGACGACGGCCATAAGACATGACGGACCACCGCTCGCGCGGCCGGTGTCTACCAGGATGTTCCCTGCTGGGACCCCCCCCGATAACATTATTCACGAGTAGAGACGTCGTCTCTCTGAGCTCCTGCATAATTTCCTCCCCAGTCACACGGCGACCTGCCCGGGCGCTCCCCGGGGGCCGAGGCAGTCTGGTACATGCCCGCAGTCGTTCATGGAATACCAACCCCAGCATATGTCTCTTAAGATATCTTAGTCTTTTTCTATGACAGTTTTTATCTCATTACCGATGAAACCGGTTGCCAGTTGCCGGCTCAGTCCCTTTGTCACATTCTAGAGCGTGTGGAGCAGGGCGATGAGGAAGCGGATGCCCTGGAGGTAGGCGCGGCGAGTGATGCGCTCGTTGGTGCCGTGGACGCCTCGGTCGCACTCGTCATCGTCGACCACAAAGGCCGAGAAGCGAATGCACTCAGGGCAAATGTGCTGATAGTTGGCAGCGTCGGTCGCACCGATCACGGTCGAGGGCACAATTGCCACCGGCTCGAATGATCCGTTTTCCTCCATCCCCTTTGGATCACGGAAATAGCGGGCGGCGATGGAGCGAACCGCCTCGAGGCCGGGACCACCGATGCGCGGGGACGGCGAAGGTTCGGAGCTGCCGGGGCCCAGCTCAACTTCGACACGGCCGGCAAGGTCCCCCCGGCAACCGCCTCACGGCAGCGCGCCACAACGTCGGCCACGCTCGTGCCCTCGAGCATGCGGAAGTTGATGTTGGCCCACATATCCTGCGGCATTACGTTGGCGCCGGTGCTGCCACCCTCAATCTGCGTGGGCGCGCAGGTGGTCGTCACCAGCGGATAGAGCTTCTTGCTGGCGAGGCACTCGCGAACGATGGCACCCCCGTTGGCGGCAATTTCATCGGCCGTGTAGAGCCCCAGCTCGATGAGCTGGGCGGCAAGCAAGTCGGTCACGCGCGTCGGCCACTCGAGATCGCAGATTGCGGTGATGGCACGGCTGAGCACCTCGAGCGATGTGCCACCGTAGGGGTTGGACGAATGCCCGCCCTCACTCTTCGTCTTGAGCACGATATCGGCATAGCCCTTCTCCGCGAGGTCGGCATGCATAAGCCAGCCCTCGCCCGCGCCATACTCGGCAGCCGAAACAATACGGTAGTCGCCCTCGTCAATCAGGTACTCAAGCTCAACGCCACGCTCCTCGAGCGCGCGACCAATGGCACCCGCGCCGCACTGCGTGGTCTCCTCATCCTGGCCAAAGGCCAGCAGCAGGGTACGCTTGTGCTCCCAGCCATGCGCCAGCGCATACTCAACCGCCTCGAGAATACCTGCAACCTGGTCCTTCATGTCGATAGCGCCGCGACCCCAAATGTAGGTGTCGTCCACATGTCCGCTAAAGGGGGCATGCGTCCAGTCAGCCTCGGTGCCGGGTACCACGGGAACCACGTCCATGTGGCCCATGAGCATAATGGGCTTGAGGGCAGGGTCGGAACCCCTAAGCGTCACCAATAGCGAATGGTCGATAAGCTCAACCTCGCCCGCCGCGAACACGCGCGGATACGCCTGCTGCATATACGCGCGCAGGTCGTCGAACGGCTGCCAGTTCACCGCCTCGGCATCCATACTCGAGATGGTCGGAAACGACAGCACGCGGCCCAGGCGCTCGCACGCACCAGCCTCGTCTATATCGGCAAAATCATCCTCATGCGCAAAAAAGCGCCAAACCTCGGCCATGACATCCTTTCAATTGTGACGACAAGGGCCGCCCCACCGGAGCGGCCCTGCCACATAAGCGTTTGCGGTCGGCTACTTGTCCTCGAGATAACGCGAGAGGAACTCGCGGGTACGTTGGTGTTTGGGGTTGCCGAAGAGCTCGGCCGGCGCGGCATCCTCGAGCACTACGCCCTTGTCCATAAAGACCACGCGGTCGGACACCGTGCGGGCAAAGGCCATCTCGTGTGTGACGACCACCATGGTCATGCCGTCGGCAGCGAGCTTGCGCATGACCTCAAGCACCTCTCCCACGATCTCGGGGTCGAGTGCGGAAGTCGGCTCGTCGAACAGCATGATCTGTGGATTCATGCATAGGGCACGAGCGATGGCAACGCGCTGCTTTTGGCCGCCGGACAGGCGACCCACGGCAGCGTGCGTGAACTTCTCGAGTCCCACGCTCGTCAGATGCTCCATCGCATTTTTTTCAGCCTCGGCCTTGCTCATCTTTTTGAGCGTGACGGGCGCGAGCGTGCAGTTGTCGAGCACATCCATGTTGTTGAACAGGTTGAAGCCCTGGAACACCATGCCGATGTCCTCGCGCAGCTTGTTGATGTTGCAGCGCTCGGCCGTGAGATCCTGGCCGTGGAACCAGATGTGACCCGTGTCCGGAGTCTCGAGCAGGTTGAGGCAACGCAGCAGCGTCGACTTACCCGAGCCCGAGGCGCCGATGATGGTGACGACCTCGCCGGGGCTAACGGCCAGGTCGATGCCCTTGAGCACCTCGAGCGAGCCGAAGCTCTTGCGCAGGCCCTCGACGCGGATGAGCGGCTCATTGGTCTGTGCGGCGGCCGCGGTGCCGGTAGTGGCGGTATCTGCCATGATGATTCTCCTCGTCTTGAGCCTAGTTGGAGCTGGGCAGCGTTGCCGGGGCCTCGGCGCCGAGCTTTTTGCCAAAGGCCTCGAGCAGGCGGCTCGCCACGAGCGTCAGGATCAGGTAGACCACGAGCGCCACGCAGTAGACCTCCATCTGGCGGTAGTACACGCCGGCGACGGTGGTGGTGGCGTACATGAGGTCGAACACGCCGATGACCGAGAGCACCGACGAGTCCTTGATGTTGATGATGAGCTCGTTGGTGAGCGCCGGAATCGCGTTTTTAATGCCCTGGGGGAACACGACCTTGCGCATAGCCTGCCACTGCGAAAGGCCCAGCGAGCGCGCCGCCTCGGCCTGGCCGGGATCGATGGACTCGATGCCGCCGCGCAGGACCTCCATCATGTAGGCGGTGGAGTTGAGCGAGATGGTGACGAGGCCAGCGGTGAAGGTGCTCCAGATCTGGTTGGCCTGGGCGGTCTCGAAGCCCATGCCGCGCAAAACGGTGAAGCCCGCGTAATAGATGAGCAGACCCTGGACCATCATAGGCGTGCCGCGCACGATGGTGGAGTAGACGGCCGCAAAGCCGCGGCCGATGCTCTTAAAGAAGCGCACCAGGTCGTTATCCACGCGGTCGAACGTCTGAATACGCAGGAACACAAAGAGCAGCGCCAGGAAGAATGCGATGACCGTGCCGAAGGTGGCAAGCGCGATGGTGATCTCGATACCGCGAATGAAGAAGTCCCCGCTCTTGTAGGTCATGTAGACCAGGCTCGACAAAAAGTCGCTGGGGTTGGAGTCCGAGACAATGCTCACCTGCACCAGATCGATAAACGACATGACGCAGCGGTCCACGAAAAAGATCGCCGCGATGGCGACCACGACATAGCTGCCCAGGCGCACGCCGCGACGGAAGCGCTCGGAAGCAAACGGCGACGTTTCGCGATAGTCATTCCAGTGCATGAGTTTGGTGACGAGCGCCGCCGCCGACACGACGAGCCACGCCCAAAGAATCGCCCAAAGGCAGTCTTGGAACACGCCCGTGGGGGCCAAGAAGCTCAGCGGCGTGGGGTTGCGCTGGCTAAACACCAGACCAAGCGCCGCGATGACGCTCGTGCCCAGGTACACATAACGATGGTCGGCCTTGATAAAGGAGGCCAGACGATTGATGGTTTTCATGCTGCCTCCCTATGCCGGCTGACGATCGAGGCACGCGTCCCACATCTGGTCGCGCTCCTCCTGGCTAATGCCCTTGAGCGTCTTATCGATGAGCTTAAGCAGCTTGTCCGAGCCCTTGCGGCAACCGACATTTGCCGCGACCTCCTGCTTAAAGCCCTCGCCCTCGGCAAAATGGATGGGGACGATACCGGGATTTTGGGCCATATAGCCCTTCTCGTTTTCGGTGTTGTAGGTCACGGCGTCGCACGTGCCCTGCAGCAGGTTCGAGAACACCGTGGGAACCGAATCGACCGGGTTTTTGTGCACAACGCCCGGAATCTCGTCGATAACGGTATCGAGCATGGTGTCCTTTTGGCCGAGCACCGTGGCGCCACTGAAGTCGCTGAGCTTGGTGGCGTTTTGGTAGGGGGAACCCTCTTTTACGAACAGGCCAAAGTAGCCAATGAAGTACGGGTCGGAAAAGCCGACGGACTCCTCGCGCTCGGGCGTGGCGCTCATGCCGGCGATGATGAGGTCGATTTGGCCGTTGTTAAGCGAATCGATAAGACCCGAGAAGCTCTGCTTGACGGCAACGGGCTCGCCGCCGAGGGCCTTGCAGACGATCTTGGCGATCTGCACGTCGTAACCATCGGCATAGGCGCCCTGCACGTTGTCGATGGGGATGGTGTACTCGCTGGCTTCGGAAACCTGCCAGTTGTACGGGGCGTAGGCCGCCTCCATGCCAATGCGGATCTTATCCTTGCCGATCACGGAATCGGACAGGTCGTCGCGACCGCCGCCCGTCGTGGGCTGAACCACTTTGAGCGTGGACGGACGCTGACAGCCGGCGAGCGCGCCGGCGACGACGGAAGCGCTCGCAGCGAGAGCGCTACCCAAAAAGATGCGACGGCTGCATACCGGCCGTGAATGCGCGTCGCGTTGATGGGGAGAATGCATAATCTGCCTTCCCTGTTGAATCGTATGCTGACGACTTAACAGGATACCGCTCAGCGCTACCTCCAGCAAATGCATATATAAATGCATATATACAAGTTTACGAACTGAAAACGATTGGTAGTCGTTGGGGACGTTCTTAAACGACTAGTCAAACAAGAACGTCCCCAACGACT
>CALHJX010000043.1:0-10026 GCA_938033385.1 uncultured Collinsella sp.
GACTTGCAGCGACGGACCTCAGGACGCTCTTACACCACGTCTGCGCGCGCGACCCTTTAGGGGGGGGTTAGGTAAATTGATTTTGAGCCCATTTTTGCTCAGAACAGGCCGAAAAATATGACACCTCTTTTGCAGCAGTACTCATATTTGGCATTTTTTGCCCACAGGGTCCAAAACCATGCCCCAAAACACAAAAGGAGGGGACTCGTAAGGCCCCTCCTTAGGAAAGGGAATCGATTTATTCCACAGCCGTAGATTAATCCTAGCCGCTACTCCATCATGTCGAGAACGGAGGGGCGAAGCTCGCTCTCGGCGGCCTCGGGATCGGTCTCGCGCAGGCGGTTGATGTAGCGGTTGTACCACATCACGGCAAGGCCCAGGAAGACAACCACGCCGCCAACGTTGTAGACCAGCGTCAGCCACAGAGGCTGATCAAGCGGAATGGTGCCGCAGATAAGCACGAAGCAGAAGACCACGAGCAGGAAGGCGGCAACGACCAGGCCAAAGCTGCGCGAGCCCATGCGGAAGCCACGGGGAGCAGCGTCGAAGTTCTTGCGCAGCATAAAGTAGGCAAGCAGGATCAGCAGCGGCGGGAGCAGAGCGGTGGCAGCCGTCATGTTGGTGACGATCATGAGCAGGTCGTCGAGGTTACCGGAGCCCAGGGCCGGGATGATCAGGATGGGGACGACGATGGCGAACTGCAGCCAGGCAGCGCGGGCAGGAATGCCGTGCTCGTTGAGCTCGACGATCTTGCTACCAAAAACGCCCTTGGGGATCTCGGTGAAGAAGACCTTGATGGGAGCAGAGGTCCACATCATGAGGGAGCCCAGCGTGGCGGCGAGAAGGATCAAGCCGATGGCGCGCGTAGACACTTCCATGGGAATGCCAAAGTGGGCAAAGACAGCGCCGAATACGTCGAAGATACCGGTGGAGATGGCAACGCCGCCCTCGGGGATGAACAGGTTAACCAGCAGCGAAGCGCCTGCATACAGAAGGCCGATGGTCAGGCCGGCGATAACGACGGTGCGCACGAAGGCCTTGACGCCACCCTTAAGGTCGTTAAGGAACACGCCGACAGACTCAGCGCCGCCAACGCCCTGGACGATCCAGGCAAGCGTACCGAAGAAGCCCCACGCAGTTGCGAAGTTGCTCATGTCGGGAGCCATGTTAGCGGGAGTAGGAGCCGTAGCGAACTCAACGCCGCCAAAGGCAGCAGCCAGGGACAGCAGGATGAACACGGCGGTCAGGCCGAGAGCCGCGGTCGAACCGAAGGAGGAAATGGAGCCGATCCACTTAGCGCCCTTGGTCGAAACCCACGTGGCGATAGCAAAGACGACGATCTCGATAATGGTGATCCACAGCTGCGAAAGCTCGGCGTTGGCACCAAAGAACACGTAGCTCGCGTAGATGATGACGTTGGGCAGGACGGACGCAAAGAAGAACAGGTTAACGAACCAGTAGCTAAATGCCGTCAGGAACGCCCAGCGACCACCCATCGAGGTCTTAACCCATGCGTACACGCCAGACTCGGAGTCCTTGTTGAGGCCGACGAACTCGGCGGTAACCAGGGTATAGGGGACAAAGTACAAAAGCGTGGCGAAGAAGAACGACGGCGCAGCTGCCAAGCCGATGGCCGCGTTGTTGTTGATGATGTTCTTGATACCGAACACGGCGGCGACCGTCATGCCCAGCAGAGCGAACGAACCAATCGTTCCTCGTTTTTCAGAGCTCATAAGCCCTCCCAATCATCTGTTAAATGTCATCTAAACCCGTCCGAGCTGCAAGTGCAAACACGGACGGCGCACCTGCTAAGGGGAATGGGGAAAAGGGAGTCAACAAAGCCATCCCCCTTAACGGCGCGAAGCAAACGCCCAGGCGGACGAATACTACTTGTTGGGGAAGGAATAACCTTCGACTGTCACGTGCAGTACCACGACGCGGGGATCCGCGGCATCGGCCACGACACGGTAGGCCTCGTCAATTTCGACGACGGCAACGCCGCCGGTGGGAATCGTCACGGTCTCCCCCGCACCCTCAAAGCGCTCGCGATCATCGATATCGCTGTAGGCGCGCGTACAGGTAAGATCGGCCTTGGAAGCCACCTCAACGGTCAGATTGCCGTCGAGCGGGGCGAGCACGGCATGGTAGCGACGGTGACCGACCAGATCGGCAGTAGCCGCCTCGTGGGCGTTCACCCACCAATACACCAGCGAGTCGCCGATAGAGTACGCCACATCGTGCTGCAGTTCAGAAACGCCGTCGAGTGCCTGACCGGTACGCATCCACTTCTTGACGGACTTCATCTGGGCGTCGAAATCGGCACGCGAGTTAAAGATATGCATGACTTATGCCTCCTTAATGGGTGCCAGCGCCTGAGCCAGATCGGCAGACGTCAGCGGTCGCAGGGACACCTCAAAGCTGAAGCTCTCAAAACGGGTGCGATAGGAATCGAGCACCTCGGAACCCCAAGAGTTCGAGCCAAGGCCGAGCAGTTGGTCGTTGATGTTGACCGTGACCGTGTCGCCCTTGACAAGGTCGTAGACGTGCTTGGCGTTATCGATGGCCTCGCAGCTATAGGGCCATGCCGAGAACGAGAACGGGTTGGAAGCGGCGTTGCTCGGACGCGTCACGACCAGACCGTCACCGTGGCTGGAACGCAGGGCAACCCAGCGGGTACCCTCGCGGTTGGCACAGTCCTGAGGCATAACGTAGGGCGTGAACATGTCGTCGACCGTAGTGCGGTAATGACCGACCGGGTTGGCGCGCAGAGAGTCCGGATAGTTCTCGCCCGGGCCGTGGCCATACCACTCGACGGCACGATCGCAACCGGGGACCTCGAAGGAGATGCCGATGCGCGGGATGATATCCGAGTAATCGCCGTAGGGCTCGCCGGAAACCTTGAGGTCGACGCGGCCACTCGGAAGCACGGTGTAGACGAGCTCGACGCGCATGCCGAACGCGCGGACGGGAGGAGCGATACGCTGGCTCACGGTAACGACGACCACATTGCCGTCCTGCTTCCAAGTAACCTTGCGGGTAGACGTCTGCATCACATCGATGAAGTTGTCCTTCCACAGGGAGTCATACTCTTGGGCGTGGTTGTCGACGAGCGGATGCCAAAAACCAACCTGGGGACCAGAGGCCATGACGTCGCGGCCGGATGCCTTCCACTCGCTCACGGTACCGTTGACCTTGCTGAAGGTCAGCTCGCCGTTGAGGGAGTGAATGTGGATCTCCTGCTCGGTCTCCTCGACCGTAAGCTCGGGGCGCACGGGGGCGACAATTGCCGGCGCCGGATGGTTTGCGATGGCAAACTGGCTTGCGCCCAGTTGGAACATCGGCTCGCACCAGACGTGAGCGGCCATAGTGTAGGCGTGCACGGTCAGCAGGGTCTCGCCCACTGCGGCCTCGCGAATCACCAGCGGAAGCTGGACGGACTCGCCGGGGGCAACCGCGCCGGGCATGAGCGTCTTGCGGCAGACCACATCGCCGTCCACCAGGGTCTCCGCCGACAGGCAGACATCCTCAAGGGTGGTAAACCAACGCTTGTTGGTGACGGTCAGCTCGCCCGCCTCGTCGTCGTAAGCCATGCGAACCGGGCAGATGACCTGACCATACTCAGTGAGGCCCGGGCTCGGCTGCTGCCAAGGGAACACCATGCCATCGATGCAGAAGTTGCTGTTGTTGGGGTAATCGCCGTTGTCGCCACCGTACATATCGTAGGCAACGCCGTTCTCGGTCACAGCAGCCAAACCGTGGTCGCACCATTCCCAGATAAACTGGCCTTGGATGCAATCCCAGCGATCGAAGACCTCCTGATACTCGGACAGGCCTCCGGGGCCGTTGCCCATGGAGTGACCGTACTCGCAGTTGATGCGCGGCTTGGGGAATGGATGCTCACCAAAGTCGTTCATCTGCGACACACGGGAGTACATGGTGGAGATAACGTCGACGGTATCGGCGTTGCGGTCCTCCTCGTAATGGACCGGACGACCATCGAGCTCGTGAGCCTTGGCGTACATCGCGCGGATGTTGCAGCCATAGCCGCTCTCGTTGCCCATCGACCACATAATGATGCAGGCGTGGTTGCGCTCCTGCATCACCAGGCGCTCAATGCGGTCGACGTAGGCCGGCTCCCATGCCGGGTCGTCGGTGACCAGGGCGATATTGCCGATATTCTCGAAGCCGTGGCTCTCCATATCGGTCTCGGCGACCAGCATGATGCCATACTCGTCGCACAGCTCGTAAAAGCGCGGGTCGTTGGCGTAGTGGGACGTGCGCACCGCGTTGATGTTGTGCTGCTTCATGAGCTCCAGGTCGCGGCGCATGCGATCGAGGCCCACGGCGCGGCCCTTGTGATCGTCGTGATCGTGGCGGTTGACGCCATGCATCTTAAAGTAAGTACCGTTGAGGTAGATATGATTGCCCTCGACCGTCACCTCGGCAAGACCCTGGCGATGCGGGACGTACTCGCTGACCTGGTCACCGTCGTAGACCTCAAACGTAAGGTCATAGAGGAAGGGATCCTCGGGATTCCAGAAGTGGGCATCGGTCACGCTGCACTCGGCATGGCCGTCGACGCACTCACCCGTAGCCACCACGTTCTCGCCATCACTGAGCGTAAACACAACGCGGGTAGCTCCCTCGGCAACCGTATCGAGCGTGATCAGAGCGGCATCGCCCTCGCGGTGCGTGCGGAACCTAAAGTCGACCAGATGTGCGGCGGGACGCTGCATAAGGTACACATCGCGGAAGATGCCCGAGGCCCACCACATGTCCTGATCCTCGATATAGCTGCCATCGCTGTACTGCAGGACCTTGACCGCAAACAGGTTGTCGCCCTCGACGAGCGCGTCGGTCACGTCGAACTCGGCAGACAGGCGCGAACCCTTGGTCATGCCGATAAACTGACCGTTGACGTACAGCTCGCCATAGCTCTCGATGCCGTCAAAGCGAATGATCTCGCGAGCGCCGGCAGGAACGGCGGGAAGGTTGACGATGCGCTGGTACACGCCCGTGGGATCGTCAGAGGGAACGAACGGCTGATCCACCGGGAACGGGAAGCCCTCGTCGGTGTAGGCAAGGTTGCCATAGCCGTCCACCTGCCACAGGTGCGGAACCTCCACGTGATCCCACTCGGGCTCGTACGTGGAAAGCTCCTCGTTAGAGACGGCAGCGGGGCCCTCAAAGAGGCGGAACTGCCACGAGCCGGACAGCTGGACAAACCCGCGCGACAGCTCGCGGCTGTACGTTGCAGCGAGATCGGCGGTCTCATAACCCATAAAGTACGCATGGGGTGCCAGGCGGTTCCTATGGGTGAGCGCTTGGTTTTCCCAATCGTTAATGGTGTCCATGGTGATGCTCCTTCGTCATCGTAGTGATTCTTGTGCAACCGGTTGTCCTTATCTTACGGGCGATGCAAAAAACTGTGCAACCGGTTGTCCGCTGAACGGTCGATTTGGTCGGGTTAACGGTGCAACCGGTTGTACAACCGCGACACTTATGTCACCCTGAGTATCGAAACTCAGCTCAAGACATCGTTCTTAAGCTCGTAGGCAACCGCCACGCCCGCTGATATCTCACCCATACGAGACGTATTCGATTGCGGCTTGGTTGCAAAACGACACCGGTCACCGGATATCATGAACGCTGTTCAGACGCGCTATAGTAAGCTGTATCCGCACCAGCCCGTATCAGCGACAACATCGACCGCATTCTCCAGGAGACGCCATGACCCAACCAGTTCGCACCGCACCTACGCTTGCCGAGGTTGCCGCAGCTGCCGGCGTGTCGCGCTCCACGGCATCGCGCGCTCTCAACGATTCGCCCCGCATTAGCGAGGAAACCAAAAGGCGCGTCCGCGCGGCGGCCAAGGAAGTCAATTTTGTCCCCAACGCTCGTGGCCGAGCGCTCGCTGTCGGGCGCACGGAAATCATCGCCGTGCTCGTGACCGAGCCCCTGAGTGAACTCTTCAGCGACCCCACCTATAGCGAGTTTTTGAGCGGCATTACCGAGGAACTGTCGGAGTCGTCCTATCTGCCCGTTATCTTACAGGCGTCTTCTACGCATGAGCGCAACCGCGCACGCGAGCACTTTGAGCGCCGCTCGTTCGACGCCGTGATCGACGTCTCCCCCTACAAGGGCAGTGAGCTGCTCGAGGTGCTGCGCGAGCTGGGCGTACCCACCGTGTTGTGCGGCCAGCTCGAGGGCCACCCCTATCGCGATGTGTTCTCGACGGTCTACTCTGACGACGAAGAGGGCGGACACTTTGCGGCACTCGCCATGAAGGAACGCGGGCGCAAAGATATCGTCGCCGTGTTGGGACCGCAAGACAACCCCGCTGTTGTCGACCGCCTGCGCGGCTACCGTGCCGTCTTGGGCGAAGACCTCCCAGACGCAAACGTTATCTATACCGGCTGGAACAACGGAGACGGCTATCAGGCCATGCACCAGATCCTCGCGCGCGAGATTGCTTTCGATGGCGTGCTCTGCGGATCGGACCGTATCGCGGCTGGCGTCATCACCGCACTCAACGAGGCAGGCCTATCCGTTCCTGCGGACGTTTCTGTCGTCGGCTTCGACGATCACGAGATTGCGACGCGCTGCGTCCCCGCGCTCACGACCGTCCGCCAGCCCCTGCGAGAAGAAGGCCACATGGCCGCCAACATTGCACTCGACATGATCAAGGGTGCCGAGCCCACCACCTCCGTGATGCACATGCAGCTGATCCAGAGAGACTCACTGTAGGAAACTGGGCCGGGCTTTCCGCCAGACAGTTGCTGCGGAAAGCCTATCCCGTTTTGAGCGCTCATTCTGGGGCACAGTTTCCGTTAGACAGCTCAACCGGAAACTGTGCCCCATTATTTTGCCGAATTCTGGGTCGCGCTTTCCCAGAGGACCCCCTTTGGGAAAGCGCGACCCGTTCTGGATGCAGATTTCGGGATGCACTTTCCGCGACGCCCGGTCACCCCACGCCCTCACAACCTCGGCGCATAAAAAACGAGGGAAGGCGCACGTCCTTCCCTCGTTGCGGGCAATATGTAGCCGCTCGCCTACATCAGGCGCAGGCTGACGTCCTTGAGCTGGGCGCCGCTAACGGCACTCGGGGCGCCCGACATGAGGTCGGAGCCGCTGGCCGTCTTGGGGAACGCCATGACGTCGCGGATGGAGTCGGAACCGGTGAGCAGCATGCACACGCGGTCCAGGCCCAGAGCGAAACCGCCCATCGGGGGCGCACCAAACTTGAGGGCCTCCATGAGGAAGCCGAACTGCGACTCGGCGCGCTCCTCGGTAAAGCCCAGGAGCTTGAGCATGGACATCTGCATCTCGGCGTTGTGAATACGCATACCGCCGCCGCCGGCCTCAAAGCCGTCCATGACAAAGTCGTAGGTGCACGAACCGGCCGCCAGAGGATCGGCCTCGATCTTGGCGATGTCGGTCTCGGTCGGCAGGGTAAAGGGCTGGTGCTCGGCAGCATAGGCCTTGCGGTCCTCGTCCCAATGGAACAACGGGAAGTTGACGACCCACAGGAAGTCGTGACCCTCGCGCTTGATCTCGAGCGCATTGGCCATGTGCGAACGCATACCGCCCAGGATCTCATCAGAAAGCAGGCGCGGGCCGGCGGCGAACATCACGAGGTCGCCGGGCTCGGCGTCCATGCGCTCGCGCAGAGCCGCCATCTCCTCGTCCGAGAAGAACTTGACGATGGGGCTGTTGATGGAGCCGTCCTCGCGGAAGGCGATCCATGCCAGGCCCTTGGCGCCAAACGTGGAGGCCACGCCGGCGAGCTTATCAATCTTGGCACGTGCCCAGACGCCGGCGCCCTTGGCGTTGATGGCCTTGACGACAGAGCCCTCCTCGTTCGCAGCAGTCGCGAAGACCTTGAACTTGGAGTTGGCAAAGATGTCGGTCAGGTCGACCAGGTGCATGCCGTAGCGGGTATCGGGCTTGTCGGAGCCATAGGTGTCCATGGCCTCCCAGTAGTTCATGCGACGCAGCGGCGTGGGCATCTCGACACCCATGCGGCCGAAAGCATCGGACAGGACCTCCTCGAGCGCGCTCATGACATCGTTCTGGTCCACGAAGGACATCTCGATATCGACCTGAGTGAACTCGGGCTGACGGTCGGCGCGCAGGTCCTCGTCGCGGAAGCACTTGGCAACCTGGTAGTAGCGCTCAACGCCACCGACCATGAGCAGCTGCTTCAGAAGCTGCGGGGACTGCGGCAGGGCATAGAAGTTGCCCGGCTGGATGCGGCTGGGAACGATGAAGTCGCGGGCGCCCTCGGGCGTGGACTTGAACAGGGAGGGCGTCTCGACCTCCATGAACTCACGGTTGTGCAGCGCCTCGCGAATGGCAAAGGTAAAGTCGGAGCGCAGCTTGAGGTTGGCCATCATCTCGGGACGGCGGAGGTCCAGATAGCGATAGCGCAGGCGGGTGTCCTCGCTGGTCTCGATGCCGTCCTCGATCTGGAACGGCGGGGTGACGGACGTGTTGAGAACCTCGGCGTGGTCGGTCAGGACCTCGATCTCGCCGGTCGCGAGCTTGGTGTTGGTGGTCTCCTCGCCACGGGAGCGCACGACGCCGTGGATCTTGATGGGCCACTCGGGACGCATGGTCTCGGCGATCTTAAAGGCGTCGCCGTCGGAGTGCTCGGGGTCGAAGGTGAGCTGCGTGATGCCCTCGCGGTCGCGAAGATCGCAGAAGATAAGGCCGCCGTGGTCGCGGCGACGGCTCACCCAACCGGTGAGGGTGACCTCTTCACCCACGTTCTCGCGGCGAAGCTCGCCGCAGGTACGGGTGTGCATGGAATGCTCGTCGATGGGACGGGTCTGGCTCATACCAGTGATCCTCCTTTATGGATCTGTGCCGCCCCGTGTCGTTCCGGGCGGCGTCGTACAGATTTGCCCAGCCTGCGTAAACCGCGCAGCCAGACATGGCGTTCTATCTTATCGCACCTGTGTCGATGTGCCGCGGAAAAGTAGCTCCTGCCCAAAGACTTGACGGAGACGAAACAATTGACGCACCGCGGCACCCGCCCGCGCTCGTCACGTGCGACAATATGCCCCAGTAAAACAGCACTTGGAAAGGCCCGTCATGACTGCACGCCTCATTGTTATGGATATCGACTCCACGCTCATCAACCAGGAGGTCATCGATCTTTTGGGCGAGGAGGCAGGCGTGGGCGAGCAGGTGGCGCAGATCACCGAACGCGCCATGCGCGGCGAGCTGGACTTTAAGCAAGCGCTCGAGGAGCGCGTGGGGCTGCTTGCCGGCTTGGATGAGAGCGTGTTCGAGCGCACTTTTGAGCGCGTGACATTTACCCCCGGCGCGCTGGAGCTTGTGCGCTCGGCACACAGCAAGGGCTGGAAGGTCGGCGTGGTAAGCGGCGGCTTCCACGAGGTCGCTGACAAGATCGCAGCCGCCGCGGGCATCGATTTTTGCCTGGCCAACCGCCTAGAGGTCGTGGACGGCAAGCTTACCGGTAAGTTGGCTGCCGAGATTGTGACCAAGGAGTCCAAGCTCATCCAGCTGCTGGACTGGGCAGTTGAGTGCGGCGTCGACATGGCCCACACGGTCGCTATTGGCGACGGGGCAAACGACATCCCCATGATCCAGGCCGCGGGCACGGGCATCGCGTTTTGCGCCAAGCCCAAGACGCGCGAAGCCGCCCCGTTTGCCATCGACGAGCGCAACCTGATGCTCGCCATGGACATCATCCTGCGCGACTAGCCGATCCGTCTAACAATTGAATCAGTCTGTCCTATAGTTTCCGAACAATTTTGTCTTAGTGTTCGGAAATATACCCTTTGAGTGCTAGACTTTGCGCCGTCGAAGGGAACATATATGGATAAGCGAGATCTTGAGCAATTGCTGAGCGATGTTGCCGACGGAACAGTCACCCCGGCAGTCGCCCTCACGCGCATCCAGACGGCGCCAACCGCCAATCTGGGTTTTGCGCAGCTCGATCTTTCACGCGGGGTGCGCCAGGGAGCCGGCGAGGTTGTCTACGGCGCCGGTAAAACC
>CALHJX010000044.1:0-3906 GCA_938033385.1 uncultured Collinsella sp.
AACGCTCATCGAACAGTTGGCCCAGACCAAGGGCATCCCAGTCACGCGCGTAGACATTCCCGCGCAGCTCAAGGGTGCCTTGTTCCTGGTGAGCGACGAGCACGGCGTGGTCCCCGCAACCGAGACGGACGCCGCGGAGGCCGACGCCGCAACGGTCGCCTTCTTCGCCGAAGGCTACGAAAAGCTCCGCGCCCGCCGCTAAATGATGTTTCTGGGACGGGGATTAAAAACTCATTTAATCCCCGTGCTCGTCGCGAGCGAGGGGCAAGCCCCTGACGCTCGCGAACAGTTCTGTCACCTTGGTGCCGCGCGAGGCGCGTACCTGCGGCTCCGCGGTCATAATGGGGCAAGACAACCAAGAGGGGAGCGGAATCCATGGCGCTAATCTATATCGTTGAGGACGACGAGCCCATTCGTCGCGAGCTTGCCGATATCCTTGCCCGTGCGGGTTTTGGGGTCGAGGCCTGCGAATCATTCGAGCACGTCTCGCGCGATATTCTCGCTGCCGCGCCCGACCTGGTGCTGCTCGACCTCACGCTTCCCGTCAAGGACGGCCAGCATATCTGCCACGAGGTCCGCCGCGAATCCGAGGTTCCCATCATCGTCCTCACCTCGCGCACGACCGAGATTGACGAGGTCATGGCCATGACGCTCGGCGCGGACGACTTTGTTCCCAAGCCCTATAGCGCGCGCGTTCTCGTGGCGCGCATCAACGCACTGCTGCGTCGCACCGCGGCGGCAGGAGAGCGCAGCACACTTGTCCACAAGGGGCTGGAGCTCGATCTCGCTCGCTCCATGGTCACCAATACGGCATCCGGCGACAGTACCGAGCTCACCAAAAACGAACTGCGTATTCTCTCGCTGCTTTTGAGCCGCGCGGGCAAGATCGTTTCGCGCTCGGCCATCATGCAGGACCTGTGGGACTCCGACGCCTTCGTGGACGACAACACGCTTACCGTCAACATCAACCGCCTGCGCACCACGCTTGAAAAAATCGGCATCAAGGGGTATTTGACTACACATCGCGGCCAGGGCTATTCGGTCTAGGGGCCGGCTATGTCGTTCGCCAAATTCTTCAAAGATGCGCTGCTTCCCGTCGCCGTGTGGACGTGCGGCGTGCTGCTGAGCTGCTTTGTGCTGACGGTCGCCGGCGCACCCGCTTCCATCGTGGTCGTGGCGGTCGGCGTGTCCTTTATCTTTGGCATGCTGGGCATCGTGATCGAGTACGCGCGCCGTCGCCGTTTTCTGCGTCAGTTGGAGCGCGCGGCAGAGGAGCTCGAGAGTCCCGCATGGGTGCAGGAGATGGTGCAATGCCCGACCTATGCCGAGGGCGAGCTCGAGTACGAGGTCTTGCGCCGGGTGGGCAAAGCCGCCTGCGACGAGGTTGCCGAAGGCCGGCGTCAGACCGATGACTACCGCGACTATATCGAGAGCTGGGTCCACGAGGCCAAGCTGCCCCTGGCGGCGGCTCACCTGATTTTGGAAAACCTGGACAGCAGCGAAGACGACCTGTCGCGTGTGGATGACCTGGGTCGCGAGCTGGCTCGCGTGGAGCGCTATATCGACCAGGCGCTGTACTACGCGCGCTCGGAAGTCGTGGAGCGCGACTACCTGATTCGCCGCTGGGGTCTCAAGACCTTGGTGACGGGCGCGATTAAAGCCAACGCGCGTGAGCTCATCGCGGCGCACGTGGCGCCGGTGTGCGGGAACCTCGACTTTGAGGTCTTTACCGACGAGAAGTGGCTCGAGTTTATTCTGGGGCAGCTCATCCAGAACAGCATTAAATACGCGCGCGAGGACGGCGCGAAGATCGTGTTTTCGGGCGCGTTGCTGGACGAGGGCCTGGCAAGCGAGCGCATCGAGCTTACCGTTGCGGACAACGGCTGCGGCGTGAGCGCGGCAGACCTGCCGCGCGTGTTCGAGAAGGGCTTTACCGGCGACAACGGCCGCACTACCAAGCGCGCAACAGGCATCGGCCTCTACCTGGTGGCGCGCCTGTGCTCCAAGATGGGCATCGACGTCACCGCGGCATCGGAGCCGGGCGAAGGCTTCGTCGTAACATTCGCCTTCTCGACCAACAAATTCCAATACTTTGAGTAGCCAGCCCGTATGGCGTAGCCGTTCAGGATCTTCCCATTTAAGAAGAAATCAGGCTTTTCGGCAGCTATATTCCTGAACAGGAACATTGCTAATGTAGTCAACGCTATATTCCCGTACATGAACATAGTGCTACAGGTTTATACTATGTTCACGAACAGGAATATAGCTGGAGGCATTATGAGAACGGTGACAACGATTAAAAAGCTAGATGGGCGCATCAAGCTCAAACCGTCGGAAGTCGCTTTCTCGGAGCGCACGGTTTTCGATCCCGCCGAGATAGGGAAGGCCCTTAGGCTCAGAAGGCGTGAGCTCGGCTTGACTCAACGTGACGTCGCGACTATGACGGGTCGCAGCCTTCGTGTGATTGGTGATATCGAGCGGGGACGGACAACGGTCGAAATTGGTGTCATTTTCGATTACGCCTCCATCGTGGATATCGATTTTATTCTGAAGGTGAGGGGGAAATAATGGACGGTACGCTGTTCGTTCACCGTGAGTTTAATGGGTCTTACCAGCTGGTTGGCATATTGGAGGAAAACGCGGGGCTTCCGATATTCACCTATAGCCCCAAATATCTCCAGAGCGGTGATGCGGCCCCGATTTCGATCTCGCTGCCGTTGACGGCCGAGGCATTTAGTCCGGACGCAACGGGCTCCTTTTTCTCCGGCATCATTCCGGAGGGGCAGCTCAACAGGGACCTTGAGAAAAGGGCGCGAGCGGAACGCGGAGATTACTTCAAGGTACTCGATTTAGTCCGCGATGAACCTGTCGGCGCTCTGGTTTTGACGCGAGAGCCTTCGGGCGACAGTCTCGAAATGGGCTATGAAGAGATAGGTGAGGAACAACTAAGTGGGCTGGCATACGCACCGGCGGAGGTTGCTTTTGATTTAGCGCTAGAGAGCCGAATCTCCCTTGCAGGTGCTCAGGCGAAGGTCGGTCTCTACCATACGGGCGATGACCCATATGGTGGATGGTACCTGCCTCATGGAGCGGCCCCATCCACGCACATTCTCAAGGCGGGATCGAAAACGTTCCCGGGCGAGACGGTGTGCGAAGCGATGTGCGTGAGAGCCGCCTCTCTGATGGACCTATCGGCCGAAGAGTGTTTTCTTGTCCGAGTTGAGGATGCCGAGCCAATTATCGCCGTGAAGCGATTTGACCGAGTAACGCCTGATGCCGGACGCTCGGTTGACGGATTGCCAATTCCGTACCGTTTGCACCAGGAAGATGTTTGTCAGGCCAAGGGTATCTCGCGTGAGCTTAAATATGAGCCGACGGGCGTCAATTACCTGGGGCTTATCGTCGATGCGGTGCGAAGGGCGTCGACGAATCAAATGGAGGACAGGTTCCTTGTCGGCTATAACCAGCTGTTCGACTATGCCGTGGGTAACTGCGATAACCATCTAAAGAACTGGTCGCTCGTATGGGACGAAAGTTGGAAGCAGGTGAGGTTGGCGCCGCTCTATGACGTGCTGTGCACAACGGTTTACCCCAGTCTCGTTCGCGAGATGGGCGTCTCGTTTGGTGGGAGCCGCAAGATTGACGACGTAACGCGCGGGTCGGTGATGAGCCAAATGATTGAGGCGGGCTTGCCCGGGGGAATTGTCGCCGGAATGATTGCTGATACCTGCAATGAGGTTCCAGACGCGCTAAGAGACGCTGCGCGCGGCCTCAAAGAAGAGGGTTTTCCCGAGGCGGAGGCAATGTTCGAGAAGGTCATTCCAGAAGTGCAAGCTCGTCTAAGCAGAATCGCCTTATAACAAAAACGTGCAGCCCAAACAAAACGTGCCACCCCAAACGGGGGGG
>CALHJX010000045.1:0-4205 GCA_938033385.1 uncultured Collinsella sp.
CGGCGTCGGCGGCCTCGTCGGTGCTCATGCCCGTGGTGTCAACGCCCATGGCGACGGCGACCTTGGCCAGGCGCTCGGCGCAAACCGGCTTGTTGAACTCCATGGCAATCGGCAGCAGCATGGCGCAAGCGACGCCGTGCGGGGTGTCGTAGTGAGCGGACAGGGTGTGAGCCATGGCGTGGTCGATGCCCAGGCCGACATTGGAGAAGCCCATGCCGGCGACATACTGACCAAGAGCCATGCCCTCACGGCCGGAGCCGGGCTGGCCGGACTTGGCCTCGGCAACGGAGTCGCGCAGGTTCTCGCTGATCAGCTTAATGGCCTCAAAGTGGAACATGTCGGAAAGCTCCCAGGCGCCCTTGGTGGTGTAGCCCTCGATAGCGTGGGTCAGAGCGTCCATACCGGTGGAAGCGGTCAGGCCGGCGGGCATGGAGGCCATCATGTCGGGGTCGACGACGGCGACCTCGGGGGCGTCGTTGGTGTCGACGCACACGAACTTGCGGACCTTCTCGGGGTCGGTGATGACGTAGTTGATGGTCACCTCAGCAGCGGTACCGGCGGTCGTCGGCACGGCGATGGTGAACACGGCGTGGTTCTTAGTCGGAGCAACGCCCTCGAGGCTGCGGACATCGGCGAACTCGGGGTTGTTGATGATGATGCCGATGGCCTTGGCGGTGTCCATGGAGGAGCCACCACCGATGGTCACGATAGCGTCAGCCTCGGCGGCCTTGAAGGCCTCGACGCCGTCCTTGACGTTCTGGATGGTGGGGTTGGGCTTGATCTCGGAGTAGAGGCTCCAAGCGATGCCGGCGGCGTCGAGCTCGTCGGTCACCTTAGCGGTAACGCCAAACTTGACCAGATCGGGGTCGGAGCAGACGAAGATCTTCTTGTAGCCGCGACGCTGGAGCTCGCCGGGAATCTCCTTGATGGCGCCGGAACCATGATAAGAAATGGTGTTGAGAACGAAACGATTAGCCATTGATAGCCTCCCATCGTGTGCGGGGCACCCATTACGCCCCGCGCTATAAGTCCCATCCTAACGCTTTTGAAACAAAAAACGCGTGAGAACGTCAAAAGTGTTAAAGCGTTTCAACAGATGATGAAAAATATTGCGGCAAAGGAACAGCCCCTTTGCCGCAATCGGTTACTTTCGGCAGCCCTCTTTCCAAGCCTCGGCCGCAACCTTCCAGCGTAAGCGCAAGTCGCGCTCGCGGTCGATGAACATGATGGCAAACGCGACAAACAGCAGCAAGCTCGCCACGACGATGGCGTGCAGGTCCATGCGCTCAATACACCAGTTGCCCAACACGGCGCCAAACACAAAGGTAAAGATCACGCCAAAGTACAGCAGGCCGTTTTCCAAAAAGCCGCGCCTGTGGGTGATGATGTAATCGTCCACGTTTTGCAGCGCGTTGCGCAAGTTGCCGATGCACATGGTCGTAGCGATGCCGTGACCGTGGATCTTGCGGAAGCTCTCGACCTGCATGCCGCAGGCAAACGAGGTGAGGCAGTTGGCGAGCAGGTTGAAATCGCCGCCGGGAATAAAGCTCACGCCCAGCAAGATGACGGCTTCAAAAAACACCGTCACCTGGCGCCAATGGATGACGCTGCCAAACCGCTCGTGCACTAGATCGGCAAGCATAATGCCCACGGCAAACGACACCACAGGGAAGAAGTAGCGCCCCGCAAGCGCCCAGTTGCCCTCCGAGATGCTCACGCCCACCAGCAGGATGTTGCCCGTCTGCGCGTTGGCGAAAACATGGTCGCGCCCAATGTACGAATACACATCCATAAAGCCACCGGCAAGCGCCAAGATGATGCCCAGTTCAATGGACTCCGATATCTGTTTGGCACGCTGCATCGTCGTGCATCCTCCTTGTTGACGACTCTCTCGTGCGTTGGCGGACATATAGCCGCCGTTCATACTGTAACCCATTGACAACATGGCGTGCGCGCGAGACGGGTTCTCCAGCGCGCAGATACACAGTCTGGAAACAAACAGCGGGCACGGCGCCGACACCCGCATCGACACGCCGATCCGCCGGCTCGTGTACTCCACCAGTCTTTTTAGCCCCGTCCCAAAAAGACTGGTTACAATTACGTGCAGCATACAAACACCGGGAGGGATCGTGGCAAAAAAGCCTCAGCACGCTCAGAACAACCAGCGCAGTCAGCAGGGCAAACAGGGCCAGCAGCAAAAGCGCGGCGGTAAGGCGCAGGCCACGGCCTCCCGAGCCGTTCACGGCAAGCATCCCCAGGCGACGCCCGCCCGCCCTTGGCGACCGGGTCGCGATAAGTTCCTCCCCGTCAGCCGCGCCGACATGGATGCACGCGGTTGGGATCAGTGCGACTTTGTCTATATCTGCGGCGATGCCTACGTGGACCATCCCAGCTTTGGCATGGCCATTATCAGCCGCGTCCTCGACGCGCACGGCTACAAGGTGGGCATCATCTGCCAACCCGACTGGACCGACCCCGCCAGCATCACCGTGCTCGGCGAGCCGCGCCTGGGCTTTTTGATCAGTGCCGGCAACATGGACTCCATGGTCAACCACTATTCGGTGACCAAGCACCGCCGCCACACCGATGCCTATACCCCCGGTGGCGAGGAGGGTCACCGCCCCAACCGTGCCGTCACGGTCTATGGCAACCTTATCCGTCAGACGTTTAAGGATGCCCCCATCATTATCGGTGGCATCGAGGCAAGCCTGCGCCGCTTGGCCCACTACGACTACTGGCAGGACAAGCTCAAGCGCTCGGTACTGCTCGACTCGGGCGCCGACATCCTCATCTACGGCATGGGCGAGCACGCGATCGTCGAGATCGCCGACGCGCTCGACGCTGGACTGCCCGTCGATCAGATTACCTATATCAATGGCACCGTCTACCGCACCAGCTCGCTCGACGAGGTCTACGACTACGATCTGCTGCCCAGCTGGGACGATCTTGCCGCCGACAAGCTCAACTACGCGCGCAGCTTTAACGTGCAGCAGCAAAACATGGACCCCATCACCGGGCATCGCCTGGTAGAGCCCTACCCCAACGGCGTGTTCGTGGTGCAGAACCCGCCGTCGACGACGCTCACCACCGACGAGATGGACGAGGTGGCCGAACTCCCCTACGCACGTGACTGGCATCCCGACTACGATGCCGCGGGCGGCGTGCCGGCCTTTGCCGAAATCAAGTTTTCGATCAGCTCCAACCGCGGGTGCTTTGGCGAGTGCTCGTTTTGCGCCCTCACCTTCCACCAGGGTCGCGTGCTGCAGATGCGCAGCCACGACTCGATTATGCGCGAGGCCGAGCTGCTCACGCGCGATCCCGAGTTTAAGGGCTACATCAACGACGTGGGCGGGCCGACGGCAAACTTTAGCCGTCCGGCCTGCGACAAGCAGCTCAAGCACGGCGTGTGCAAGAACAAGCGCTGCCTGTGGCCGAGCGTGTGCAAGAACATGGTGGTCGACGAGAGCGGCTACACGCAGCTGTTGCGCGACCTGCGCCAGCTGCCGGGCGTTAAAAAGGTCTTCGTGCGCAGCGGCATCCGCTTCGACTACACCATGGCCGATGCCTCGGACGAGTTTTTGCGCGAGCTGCTGGAGCATCATGTCTCTGGCCAGCTGCGCGTAGCGCCCGAGCACGTGAGCGATGCGGTGCTGTCTGTGATGGGCAAGCCGAGCCGCGCTGTCTACGACGCGTTCTGTCGCAAATTTGAACGATTGAACCGTGAATACGGACTCAAACAGTACGTAGTGCCGTATCTAATCTCGAGCCACCCTGGTTCAACCATGAAGGAAGCCGTGGATCTTGCCGAGGCCGTGCGAGACATGGGCTACATGCCCGAGCAGGTGCAGGACTTCTACCCCACGCCGTCCACCATGTCGACGTGCATGTACTACACCGGCGTTGATCCGCGCACCATGGAACCGATCTATGTGGCGCGCGACCCGCACGAGAAGGCCATGCAGCGCGCACTCATCCAGTATCGCAAGCCCGAAAACTACAAGCTCGTGCGCGAGGCGTTAGAGAAAGCCGGCCGCCGCGATCTGATCGGCTACACCAAGCATTGTCTGATTCGCCCCGTGCCGCCACGCCCGGGCGAGACATCGGCCAGCGGTGGACACGGCACTGGCAAGAAGGGCGGCAAGGGCCACGGTGGCGCTGGAGCCAAGGGGCCCAAGGGCAACAAGGGGCACGGCGGCATGTCGCGC
>CALHJX010000046.1:0-7803 GCA_938033385.1 uncultured Collinsella sp.
CCTGGTTGACCATAGCGCTCCCCCGCTCGACCACGCCGTCGATGCAGATAGACATGCCGGTGCGCACGGCGACCAGATCGCCGGGCTCAAGCTCGGTCGCGGCAACGCTTACCTCAGTGTCGCCGACGACCTTTTGCGCCTTGTCGGGCACATCGAGCAGCGAGTTGATGAGCTCGTTTTCGCTCATGGCGCGGGTGTAGTCCTCAAGCAGCTCGCCCACGTTGAGCAGGAACATCGTCTGACCCGCGGTGTCGACGTCGCGCTTGACGAACGAGATGCCGATGGCCGAAGCGTCGAGCACAGGAACGGTCAGGCGCGGCTGCGCGAGCTCACAGAGGGCGGCGCGCAAAAATGTCATGTAACCGACCACGACAAACACCGCACGCAGAGGCGTCGGCAAGAACCAGCGACGTGCGTAATGGGCACCGACGAGTGTCGCCAGATCCATGACGAGCTTGTGCTTGCGTGGCTCAAGCTGCATCACGTAGCCCGACTTGGCATCGGCGATAGCTTGAGCATCGAGTGCGCCCAAGGCGTCGAGCACGCTCGCGCGGCGCGGCTCGTCGTACTCCAGCGCCATCTGGCCAATGCGGCCATACACGCGCACCTTGTGCACGCCGTCGATACCGCCGCTGAGCTTAAGAAGTGCATCGAGATCGCTCTCTGGCACAGGACCCGCCAATTGAAGACGGGTCCTGCCGGGGATCTCGCTAATAATCGAGAATCTCATAGTTTGTGCCTGGGAGCGTTACTCGGCTGCCTCGTCAGCAGCGGCCTCGCTCTGGGTGATGTAGGCCGCCTCGGCAACCATGTCGTCGACATTAGCCTTGGCCTGCTCGACCATGTCCTGGTAGCAGTTCTTGATGCGCATGCCGCACGCGATACCCTGCACGCAGGCATTCTTGACCGGAGCGCTGGTAAGCAGCTTGATGCCGGCCGTGCCAAGCAGAAAACCGCCACCGACAAGCAGGGTATTGAACGTCGACTTCTTCATGTTGCTTCTCCCTTTTGCCGCACAAGCGCGGCATGGTGCCTTAGCACCCGAGTTCATTAGTTTGCTCGAGCACGCTTTTGAGAACAGTTTAGTATAACTATTTGGTCAACAATGGCTAACTTTTTGAAAACATGCGGTCCAGACCGCCCGGTACTCGGCGGTTCACTCACCACGATGCAAATCCGCACCCCCACGGGTATCCGCCCCCGCCCTTGCGAATCAAAGGTGAGTACTTTTCCGCGAAGTGAACGAGTCAAATCGAACCCCTGAAACATCCGCATTTTTCGCCAACAAAACCGCGGGAAAAACTTGGCAAAACCGCAGGAAACCAGCTCCTAAAAGTGTCGATGCTCCGAGGGTCCAAATAAGGTCGTTCACTTCGCGGAAAAGTATTCACCTTCGATTTCCACCTCCCCACAATGTGACAAAGGGACTGTCCCTTTGTCACATTAGGGACAGTCCCTTTGCCACAGTCCTACAGCTGCCAGGCAGCCGCTTCCTTTTGCAGCGCAACCATGCGGGCGAATTCTCCACCTGCCGCCTTGAGCTGCGCCGGAGAACCCTGCTCGGCAACCACGCCATCCTTGAGCACAACGATTTTGTCGGCATTTTCCACCGTACGCATACGGTGGGCAATAACGATAACCGTCTTGCCTGCAAGCAGACGGGAGAGTGCCTGCTGTACCACGGTCTCATTCTCCACATCCAAGCTTGCCGTCGCCTCGTCCAACAGCACGATGGGCGCGTCTTTGAGCAGCGCGCGGGCGATAGAGATGCGCTGGCGCTCGCCACCGGAGAGTTTGGATCCGTTCTCTCCGATCATAGTGTCATAGCCCTGCGGCATGCGGTTCACGAACTCGTCGCAGTTGGCGGCACGCGCGGCCGCAAGCACTTCCTCGTCGGTGGCATCACGACGACCGAGGCGGATGTTTCCCATCACCGTGTCATCAAAGAGCAGCACGTCTTGGAACACAATGGCGTAATCGCGCAGGAGCACCTCGGGATCGACGCTCGCAACATCCACACCGCCCACGGTAACCTTGCCCGCAGTGGCATCCCAAAAGCGTGCGGCCAGGCGGCTCACCGTAGACTTACCGGAACCCGAAGGACCGACCAGCGCCGTGACCTCGCCTTCCTTGGCGGTAAAGCTCACATCGGTAAGAACTTTATCGCCGGCGCGTCCGTCCTCGCCCGCACCATAGCCAAATGCCACGTGATCGAACACCACATCGTGGCCCACGGGCTCAAATTTCTCGCTGCCCCGCGCCACAGGCTCTTCCATGATGGAACGCATGCGCTTGGCAGACGACTCGGCGACAAACAGCTCGGACATTAACATTAACGCCTGGTCAAAGGGCGCATAGATACGGCTCACCATAAGCAGGAAGGCAAATATCACCAAAAAGTCGACCTGCCCGGAGGCGACCATCGCGGCACCCGTGACCAGCGTGGTGGCAATGCCCAGACGCAGGATGGCAAAGGCGGAGTTGACCAAAAGCCCGTTAGCGAGCTCGCCCTTGGTGGTCTCGCGCTCCTCGGCATCGATCACGGCGTTGAGCCCCTCAAGATAATGGGCCTCCTGGTTGGTGGCGCGGATCTCGCGAACGCAGTCGAGCGTCTCTTGAATTGCCTCGGTAACCTTGACCTTCTCGGCACGCACGCGATCGAACACCGGAGTCATGGGGCCGCGTGTTAGATACAGCACGGCAAAGGCCACGGGAACGCTCCAAAACGCCGCAATCGCCAGCTGCCAGCAAAAGAACAGCGACGCCACGAACACAATGGCGCTTGCGATGATGGCACCCCAAAGCTCTCCCAGCACGTGGCTGTAGGCGTGCTCCATAGCCTGGACGTCGCCCATGATGGTCTCGGTTAAATCGGCCAGATCACGACGACCAAAAAACGACAGCGGCAGTTTGCGCAAGCGCTCGGCGATCTCCATACGCTGCTTGCCGCACTCCTCGTAAAAGATGCAGTAGGTGTAGTAATACTGCTGCCAGTTAGAGGCAAAGAGCATCACGAAAAAGACCAGGAGGCCGCCCACGATCGGCAGGGCATCCGGCAGGTCAGCCCCGCTGGCGAGATGCTCGACAAAGCTGGCCATAACCAGGAATAGAAAGCCCATGCCGGCCATGGTAATGAGATTGGTGAGCGTGGTCCAGAAAATGCCGCGTTTTACGCCGGCGACGCCTTTATCGGATAGGAAATACTTCTTTTGGAATGAGGCGAACATTTAGGCCTCGCCTCCCTTCGCGACGGCGGTATCCGCGGTCGTAGCAGTAATCTTCCAGCTCGCGGCCTGTTCGTATTCGGCCCACATCTTGGCATACAGACCCTCTTGGGACAGCAACTCGGCATGGGTACCCGACTCCTGCACGCTGCCCTGGTTGAGCACCACGATTTGGTCTGCGCCCACTACAGTCGAGAGTCGGTGCGCGATCATAATGACTGTGCGACCAGCCGCCAGCTTGCTAAAGGCGCGCTGGATGAGCGCCTCGTTCTCGGGATCGGCAAACGCCGTGGCCTCATCGAGCACCACGATAGGCGCGTCTTTAAGGATCGCGCGGGCGAGTGCCACGCGCTGGACCTCGCCGCCCGAAAGATATGCTCCGCCGGCACCGAGCATGGTATTGATGCCCTGTGGGAGCTTGGCCACAATATCGTCGCACTGAGCTGCGGAGAGGGCCGCACGCACTTCGTCGTCAGTGGCCGTAGGCTTGGAGGCGCGCACGTTATCGGCAAGTGTTTGCCGGAACAGCTGGTTGGTCTGGAACACGAAGGCGACCTGGCCCATAAGCTCGTGCGGATCCATATCGCGAACGTCCACACCGCCTACGAGCACTCGACCCGAGGAGACATCCCAAAAACGCGGGATCAGGCTTGCGCAGGTTGACTTGCCGCCACCCGAGGGACCCACCAGGGCGAGAGTGCTACCAGCGGAAACGCTGAAACTCACATGGCTAACGGCAGGTGTTTCGGAACCCTCGTAGGTAAAACTCACGTCCTCAAATCGCACGTCGCCGCCGGCAGGGTGCTTGGGTTGGGCGGGCACGGAGAGCTGTTTGGAATCCATGACGCTTCGAATACGAGCCAGCGAATCGGCACTCATCTGAGAGGCCTCGCCCACAAACATGAGCTTGGTCATGGCCGTCGGCACCACGGCCGAAAATATCGCGTAAAACGTGAAGTTGGCCATAAAATGCGCGAAGTCCGTCTCGCCCGGCGCCAACAGCAACGCCACGGGCAGCAGGAATGTCACAAGGCCATTGAGCGCGGTAAGGTTGAGCACCTGCGGACCTCGGCAGAACGTGCCCGCATAGTTTTGCGCCATGTCGGCGTATTCGGCAATCGCATCGTGGAAGGCCTTAAAGGAGTAGACCGTCTGCTGAAACACCTTGACCACGGGGATGCCTCGTACGTATTCGGTGCCGGTCTTGTTCATCTTGACCAGCGCTCCCATGTAGGCCTTCATGAACTCGGCGCCTTTGCCGCTCATCATGGTGGCCATGGCGCCAAACGAAATGGCCACCGAGATGAGGCATGCCGCGCCCAAGCGCCAATCGAGGGCGAAAAGCAGCACGAGCAAGCCCACGACCATGGCGACGGCGCCTGCGATATCGGGCAGCATGTGTGCGAGCAAAGTCTCGGTGGAGGCGGCGCATCCGTCTACAACACGACGCAGCTCACCGGTGGCGTGCGTGTCAAAGTAGCCAAGCGGCAGCTTAAGCAGGTGCTCGCTCGTAGTCTTGCGGATATTGGACGCGCAGCGAAACGCAGACAGGTGCGTGCACATGAGCCCCACGAAATAAGCTACGATACTTGCCAGGGCAAAACCTACGGCCCACCAGCCATACATCGCGATGTCGCAGGCTTCGCTCCAGTTAGGTGCCACGGCGATCAGATCGCGCGCGACAAGCCAAATGCACACGTACGGGCCAAAGCTCAGCAGCTGCGAGAGAGCCGAGAGCACCATGCCCAAATACGTTAGGAATTTGCGGTCACCGGCATACGCGAGCAACTCGCCGATGCCTCCACCTTCCCTTTTTGATCCCTTTGCCATGAGATTCCTTTCTAACGGCTTGAGAGTTAACCGTAATCAACTTATCATTGCTATGTTAGCCATGGCTCACAATCAAGCCAGGCGTGGACGTTTCTGCAAAGGAAAGGGACGCTTTTGCAAATACGGCGGGCAGCGACCGACATAACCGAGCTCTACGCACCGCAGTTTGAACAGTTTGGCCTGGAGCTTACCGGCAAGGGCGCCGTCTTTACCGGCGAGGTGGCAAACGACCGGGCGCACGGCCGCGCATGGATCATGCCTCTCTCCCCTGCCTGCATCGTCATGGAGCATTTCATCACCCCGATGCACGATATGTACCTGGCCGAATACACACCCGAGCCATACGCCTGCGTGAGCGAGGTCAGCGCGCCCACACTTACATGCATGCCCGAGGCTGGCATAACGCCCGCGAACCTTAAACCACTGCATGGACCGTGGCCAAACAATGCCGTTTGCAGCTTTATCCAAGATAGCTGTGGCGAGGAATTAAGCCCGCTGTTTGCGGGGGAGCTTTATCACTCGCGCTCGGCGCTCTTTTTGCCTGGATATTTTGACGAACTGGAGCACCGCTATCCCACCGAGTTCGCGGGAATCTTTGAGGCGTTTGCCGAGCCATGGCACGAGGAAGCGGCGTCTGCCATCTGCCACACGCTGCGCCGGATTAACGAGGACCGCGCCCGCACCGTAGGCGGACACGTCTATATGCAGGGCATTGTGGAGACCATGGTCGCGGAGCTCGCCTGTTCGCGCGCGGCCCACAAGCAGGCATGGCAGGCGGCAGACACACGCGTCAGCATAACCATTGCCGAAGAAGCAACTGCAATGATTGAACGCGCGCTCGACAAAGGCAGACGTGTGGGTATCAACGAGGTGGCCGAGAGGCTCTACACAAGCCGCTCCAAACTATGCGCCACCTTTAAGGCCCAAACTGGCGAGTCCCTGGGCGCCTACATTCGCAGGCGCCGCATGGAGCGGGCGCAGGACCTTTTGGCAGATAGCGCGCTCACGATAGCGCAGGTGGCAGAGCGTCTAGGCTACCCTCAGCAGGCCGCCTTCACCCAAGCTTTCAAACAATACACCGGCACCACCCCCACCGCTTGGCGAAGCAAGCATCGCTAAGGCCCAAGCTCCCTGGCCGTAACGGAGCGATTAATTAGCCACCGCCCGTCAGCTCACCCAGGATCTAAACGTCAAGATGCGCACAATCAAGCGCCTTTTTGATAAGAGGGACAGATCGATCAGCCAAATACAACGGAATGTTGAGCACCCCGTCGTCGAGCTTTAGGTTCTTAAGTGAGTAGCGGACCCTCAATGGAGTCGTCTCCGCATGCTTGTCGGCATAGTACTTAAGGCTCTTGGAGTGAACGACCTCTCCCGATTTGACCTCGACGGGAACGATTTCGTTTCCGACTTGAATCAAAAAATCGACTTCGTGCTTCGGCTTCTCGTTTGTCCAGTAACGCGGAGCAGCATCTAACTGTGAAAGTAATGCCTGAAGCACATAGTTCTCGGCGAACGAACCTTTGAACTCCGAAAATAGCGCATCCGAGATGGCAAAAGCGGACGCATCCAGCCTTGCCATGCGGCGCAGCAAGCCGACATCAAGACAGTAGACTTTAAATGCCTTGAGGTCATCGTACGCAGAGAGCGGCACACCACCGGCAGCATTAAGGCGAACCGCCGTGATGAGCCCAGCATCGGCAAGCCATTCCAGAGCATCCTCGTATTCTCGAGCACGAGCCCCCTCGCGCACCGCACCCCAAACGAACTTTTTGTTCTCGCGCGCCAACTGAGCTGGAATCGAGTTCCATATTTGCGAAAGCTTGGCGAACTGCGCACGGCCACCATGCTTGGCAAAATCGCGCTCGTAGGAATCCAAGAGATCAGACAACACCTTATCGACCTGAACGATATCGCCCGTCTCCACCCACCGGCCAAGAGCCTCTGGCATGCCGCCGCATGCAAAATAACGACGAAGATGCTCGACGAGACGGACATGGAAGAAATCGGGCACTGTTTCGATCTGATCCAGGCCACCAAGGTATTCGTCGTAGTTTGCAGCGCCCTCGGCTTTCAGAAACTCGGAAAAGCTCATGGGGCGCATCTCCATGAACTCGACCTTTCCCACCGGAAAAGCGCTGGTCTCACGGGACAAGCGAACGCCCAACAAAGACCCTGCGCATGCGACGTGATACTCGGGGGCCTCGTCACAGAAGTATTTAAGGGCGCCGACTGCAGAAGGACAATCCTGGATCTCATCAATAATAAGCAGCGTTTTGCCGGGATCGATAGGCTGTCCAAGTGCCAGGGAAAGATTTGAGATGATCCGTCGAGGATCGCGCGTACCTTCGAAAAACTGAGCGTACTCGCTCTGTACCCCAGGTGACGGCTCCTCGAGCGTCAGATACACAAAATTGATGTACGAGGTTCGGCCGAACTCCTTAAGCGCCCACGTCTTTCCAACCTGGCGCGCCCCCTTAAGGATAAGCGGCTTACGATATTCTGACGCTTTCCAAGCGTTAAGCTTGGCAATGATATCTCGCTGCATGGACGAACCTCCCGCAAAGAAACTTCCGTAAACGTGATATTTCCCACATTTTACCCTAGGTAAAACGTGACATTTATCACATTTACGGAAGTTTTAAGCTCATTTCGCCACACTCTCATCACATTTATTGCAATGTGACAAAGGGACAGTCCCTTTGTCACCCGCACAAAAATGGACGCGCCAACGGCGCGCCCATTCACT
>CALHJX010000047.1:0-15442 GCA_938033385.1 uncultured Collinsella sp.
CCACCGGTCGCAGGGCGCGTCCCGCTGCCGCCCACGCCACGGCGAGCGCCGCGAGGAAGATCGCGATGCAGGAGGCGAGGCACCCCAGCCCGAGGCCGCATAGTCATCGCCATATCGAACGGCGTAAGTGTTGAGCACCGACTCAATGGCTTCATTTTGATCCTCACGGGTAAAGGCCGTAAGGTCGACCATTGAGGTAAAGTTGACGTACGGGGAGGCGATCCCCGTACACCCTCTCAAGCATCGATCGCTCGAAGCGGTTGTATGCGGGGATCGCCTCCCCGTACGTCAACCTGGTGCCAACTTCGGGAAAATCGCTGCGTTCCATATGGTCTCCTATCATTTAAATCGAGCGTTGATTCTTTGGCGCGCGTCGCCGGCGCTGCACCCCACAACAGCGGTTATTGTTTTCGCGTGGATGTATCGCCTAGTACGCAGGGCGCAGGTCTAGCCTGAAATCCCCCTTGGCGATGGCGAGGCTGTAGTTCGACACGGCTAAAATCACGACGCCCATCAAAACCAGGCCGCAAGCGGCAATCAGCTGTTCCGACGAAAAGCCGAGGGCCTTCTTTCCGTCATCGCACGCCATCTCCGCTACGGCTTCGATTGGCGAAATCGTCGGGATGCCTACCGCCTGTCTAGCATTGTTCATGGTTATCTCCTTCGCTCTTTTCCATTGCTTCGGCCCTTATTTTCAACCGCCATCGGAATTTCGTCTCCTCTGACAGGCTTTGATTACCTACAATTTCATAGGTAATAATGCTGTTTATGGAGGGCCTGCCATGTCTAGGACATTTACCGAGGAGGAGATCTCCGAGTTAAAGGAATCCGGATTCGCAGCGAGCGGCACATCGAGAAGCAGGATCCTGTCCGTCCTCGACCTTCTCGTCCGATTCACTGACGAGAGAACGGGCATATCCGCATCGGAAATCGCACGCGTCATAGGCATCTGCTCCGAAAAGCCGACGTCGGAGAACGCCATCCTCAAGGACCTGCACCAGATAAGCGAAAGCATGCCAATGGGGATCCGCGTAGCGATACCAGGCCACGGCGAGAACGTCGGGTTCAGGGCCGTGAACAAGCCCTTGTCGTCCGAGGAGGCGATTCTCATCTCGGACGTGCTGGGGACGAGCTCCTTCATCGGCGAGGGGCAGAAAGACGAAATCTCCTCGAAGGTGCTTGCATTCTCTTCCGACTACGACGTCGACGAAAGCGTGGAGACCGTGTTCGTCGACCGCAAGGCCGGCAAGGACACTGACGCGATTTTCAGCGTCCTCCATGCCGCATCTCAAGCGATTCGGACGAACGAAAGGATGGCCTTCAAGAAGCAGGTTCACCTAATGAACGGATCAATCGTAAAAATCGGGCCGTACGAGGAGGACCCGGTGGCGATCGTGTTCAGCTTCGGCAGATACTACCTCGAGATCATGCATGTCGACGAAAGCGGTTCCTCAAGCCCCTACTTCCACCGACTAGACGATATCGTAGACCCAGTTGTCACCGGAAAGCCGCTGTCGGACTATGAAAAGGTCGAAGCGCTGAGGACGCGGGTTGTCGCGGACACGCGCCAGCGGATCGACATGTTCGGCTCGGACACCGCCAGGACACTGTTCCTCAAAGTCTCCGGCAGTCATGCCAAGTACGTTTACGAAAGGTTCGGCCACGACCTCAAGTTCTGCCATATCGACGAGAGCGGCGGAGACAATGTCGTCGGCTACGCCTGCGTCAACGTGATGCTGTCACCCACTTTTTTCAAGTGGCTATTCGGAATGGGCGGCGCGGTGAAGCTGGCGAAGCCGAAGGGAAAACGATGGGTCGGGAGCTTCCCGAATGCCGCCGCCTCCGACTTCGAATCCTATATGCGAGATTACGAAGCGGTCGCAGAGGGCTATAAAGCCGCACTGGAAGCTGCTATTTTGCAATTGGCCTGAAAAGCCGCCAACAAGAAAACAACCCCAATCGACTCGATTCGGAGAGCAAAGACACCCTTTTAAAGGCTTTGACCTGCGGGACGGAGCAGAGATGAACGACAGTAGCCAGATTATCTACAACGTAAAAAAGACCGCGACAAGAATAATCCAAGAGTATTTAAAGCTATGGGTCAAAGAAAGGTGCCCGGATAGTGAAAGCTGGACAAGGCAGGTTGAGTCCATTTGCGACGAGGCGCGCCGCAGGGGCGACGAGAACCCTCGCTTTAAGCCTAGCTATGACGCGGTAACCGCGCCACTTGACCGCGTTGGTCTCGAGAAAATGGACATGGGCAGCTGGGACCTAACCGCGCTGCGAACGATCGTCCTGCACATTCACCCCTTGGGCATATGGCTCTCTAAAGAGCAATACGAGCTCTTCGTAAAAATCGTGGATGACAAAAACTACGATTCGCACGAATCGACAAACGAACCCATGGAGTACGTCAAACCGTGGTCATGCGAGGCCCTTGACCGCATGGAGCTTTTTGTGAAGAGCGCAAATAGCTCGCTGAAGGAAAGCCATTACAAGGAGTATTTCGAAGAGTCCATCAAGATGATCCGAGAGACGCGAGAAAGGAACAGGGAGGAATACGATGCGCGCTATGCTCAAATAGCGGAGCTAAAACGACAAGCGGAAACCGAGGCGCATGACATAGCGACATCTCGCGATCCCCTGAATGCCTACGGCGCCGCATTTCCGAAATGGATCTGCAAACTCCCTAACGACTCTCGCGCGTCCTTCCACCTTTGGCACAGCTTCAATGAGGCATTAGTGGCCGAAGGATTTACACTCGCAGCATCGAACCTCGCGGATGCGTATTATTCAGGTGATGAAATCACTCCCGTCGACTACGAAAAGGCAGCCTACTATTTTGAAAAACGGGGCGTAGATGGCCTCATGTGGTATCAACGAATCCAGTATGCCGGATTACATTTGCGTGGCTTGATTTCGAACGCCTCAGCCGATAGGGGCAATGCCATTCTTTCCGAAATGGAATCTCCCTCGATGAAGCTGCGCCTTGCAAGGGAGTATCTATTCGGCAGATGGATACCGAAGAATTATGCAAAAGCGGCCGCGCTTTACGAGGCTTCCCCCACAAAAAGAGCGACCCCTGAATCCAATTCAAGCATCATGACGCCACAGGACTATGCAAACCTCGCAAGTCTTTATTTGGCCGAATTGGCAAATGAACCCTCACCTGGGAAAGGAAGCGAGATAATCGCCGCACTGGAAGATGCCCTTCGTGGCACCGATTCAACGCTCCAGGCCTATCAAAACGAAGACGGCTTTACTTTCTACCGGGTGATAACTGCTGGCGGCAAAAACCATCGAAAGACACAGGGTTGAGATAGGCGGCATCGTTTGCTTCTGATTCGGCGCCGATGTCTACGCCGCTCGCCTGCCTCCCATTGTCAAAACGCTAGCTATGGCGAACCATGTCCCAGCGGGTGGGTACCATTTACCCGGGCGCACCTGGGGCAACGGGCTGAAAACCTGTGCAAGGTCGCTCGCAGAACACGAAACATCAAACACGACAAAAGAGGCGAACGACAGATGCCGGACCCCGGACGACAGCACCGCGGAAGACGAGCATTCCGTCCACAACCGAACAACTCCAGCTACTAGGCAGGCGCCCGCATGGGCGCCTTTTACTTTTCGGGAACTTAGCTGCCAGCTAAGGCACGCGGCTCATGGCCGTTTCGTGAAGGCACGACCAGCTCGACCCAGCTCGACCCGTCTCCGCTCCCGCCGTGCTCACCAATCGACATCAGGCGGTTCAATCGTCGTGCAGACGAAAAGGGACACGGTGCCGTGCGGTGTGCTCGCGCGGTGCCGCACGGGAAGATTGGAGGAACCATGGTACACACAGCCGAATGCGTCGCGCCCGAGGGCAACCAAGATCGCGACGAATGGATAACGGTAATCGAGATGCAGGAGTACATGAGGGCAAGCCGAAACAAGGCATACGGCCTCATCTGGTCGGGAGAGATCGACTCGTACAGGCTCGGAAGGAAGCTCCTGGTGTCGAGGGCGTCAGTGGACGCCCACATCGAGTCGAGGAGCGGCAGGAAATGACGGCGGCGACCGTCCCGGGAGCTGCTCGCGGCCGGGCACGCGAGGGAGTCTCGAGACGAAAGGAGCTCAGGCACGCCCTCGTGGATGGTGTCACTGCGCCTCTGAATCAGGTTCATACAGACAAAGGCAAGCTTCGGGTTGTTATCGCAAACCAGCTCCGACGATAAATTCTCGTGTTCCGTAATCTTGAAGAAGCTGCGAATCTATTTCAGGGGCACTATCAACAGCGGTTTCATCCCGTTCCCCTCTTGCACTCACCGCCAGCACACGCTATAAGGTTGTTGGTGGCTCATTAAGCTACCTCCAAGTGCCGGGGGAGTCCCCCGGCTATTTTTTTATCCATTCCATTAGGAGTCCCCATTGGCCAAGGAGCTCAGCATCTTCGTCGACGAGAGCGGCGACCGCGGCGGCAAAGCTCGCTACTACCCGCTCGTACTCGTCTTTCACGACCAGGAAGGCAGCATCGCTGAGGCGGTCACGGGCTATGAGGCCAAGCTTGTCAGGGCCGATCTCCCTAACATTCCGTTTCACTCCGAGCCTCTCGTGAACGGGCACAAGGACTATGAGTTTCTTGACATCGAGCAGCGCAAGGTTATGCTCGCCCGTTTCTCCTCGTTCGTCCGCAAACTTCCCATTTCCTATATCACGTTCGTCTACCACCGCAGCCAGTTCGAAGACCCGGCAAGGCTAATGGAACGTATGGGGCGCGATATCTCCTCTGCCATGATTGAACACCTGGGCTTCTTTCAATCCTTCGACGATGTGAAGGTTTACTACGACAACGGTCAGGACATTGTCATACAGGCGCTTGACCGCTCGGTGGGCAAGGTCCTCTCAAAAGGGGTCGTCCGACGCCGCAAGACCTCGATGACCGATTACCGCCTCGAGCAAGTGGCGGATTACCTCTGCACCATCGAACTTGCCTTGGTCAAGTACGAGGCCAAGGAGAACGGTGAGACGTACAACAAGTTCTTCGGAGGTATAGGTTCTTTCAAGAGGAACTGGTTCAAGCAAGCCCGCAGCAAGCGGATATAGGTGGTTCCGCAGTCTCGCAGGGAGCGGTCGTCTCTCCTCCGGCCAGGGCCCCAAGCGACACGCTTCGAGCAGCGATAGCGAAACGCAAGCAACGGCGTCGCGGGCGCCTCGTGCGCCATAGTGTCCATGTGGTCATCTCCTATCGTCTCAGCGTGGTAGCTGAAGATTCTAGGCGCTGGCCACACCCCTTTTCCGGGGCGCCAACACCAACGTTTAGCACACAAGGAGTTTGACGAGATGGCTCAGCAAGTATTGAATCTATCCGCCCATGCAGCCACGTCGAATAACTCCAGATTGGGGTAACTGACCGTTTCGCCCGTTTCTTTAAGACAGGCCTCCGCGGCGTTGCACAGCGAGCTCGCGAGCGACGCCGCATCAACGCGGAACGTCACGCTCTTAGTCGCACGCATCCCGCTCTTGGGCGACGGCCAGGAAGAGCAGAGGGCGTTGCACCCGTGGAGGACAAGCTCGAACTTGTAGTCGTAGTCGAAGCTCTCGTCTTTCTCGGGAGCATCGACCGACACATCGTAGTCGCCTGAATGCAACAGGGAGCACCGGAGCTTCCAGCACATCTTCCCATTAAAGATTTGACCTGGAATCGTTTCACCTTCGTTCGAGGGGTCTCCCGAAAACAGGAAGTCGTTTGCCGCCCAGTCATCAAACCACTTCACATACTGCCGCCCCGCCGCTCTCTTCCCGTTATGAAGGACGAGATTGGGATAAAGAAGCTGCCCCATGGCGTCGGGAATGGTAAGGGAAGACATAAGGGCTGGGATAAGGCAGTCTTTCTCAACCGCATTTCTAATCGATTCGACGAGTAGCTTCATTTTGATGCCTCAAAAAGTCTATGCGGTCTTATGCGAAGAAACGGCCGATCGGCCATGAGCCGAGCGTCGTTCGTGCCTCTTCGTCAAGTGACGCTCTGAGCGCAGAGGCCATGTCCGAGTCTCCGCGCAAGGCTGCTGCGCATGCTTTCGACAGCGCACTATCTGAATTCAGCTGGATTGCCATTAACTCAGATTTCTCCTCGCTAGTAAGATCTCGCTTTCGAGCGGCAATTTGATATCGATTTATCAGGGTTGCCTCTCGATCCGCAAAAGCTTCCAGGGCGTCTACGGTCATCTCGCAGCATTTCAGCAACTCTTCCTTACAGCACGCATCTTGATCGTAGGCTGATAGCATTTCAAGCATCTTGTCGTTGACGTAGGCAGAGCTAACTTCGGTGACTGGATACTGCTTCAACGTAGCGGCAAACACCTCGGCATCGATATTGGCAAGCCTCATATAGTCCTGCATCGTTTGGACGAACAGAGGCGCGACGACTACGGGGGCATCCCCCTCGCCCCGGAAGAACACCGAGACCGTCAGGTCATCCAGTCGAAGCCCATCGACCATTCGGTACATATCTTCAGATACTTGGTAAAACACGAGCTTAATCGGATGGTTCCCCAGATTGATATATCCGAATCCGTTTTGCCGATCCTTGTAGTGGAGGGGTGCGTTCTCAACCAATCCCTTGTAAATTGTCTCGATGTTTCTTAAATCCTGAGTGGTCAACGCACTGATGTCGAGCTCTGGCTTGTAATGAAGAGCGTCGACAACCCGCTTGATAATCTCCAGCGACTGCAATCGACTCTCAAGGGCGTCGAGGTCGCCTCCGCTCAACTTGCACCCGCGAGCAAAGCCGCTTCCGTCTATGGAAAGCGTACCGGTTTGCATCAATGCGCGCATGAGGGCCAACTCTTCCATGCGCTCGACAAGAGTTCCGGTCTCGCTGAGGGTGATTGTGTTGGTGGAGAGGCATATGTCGAAACCCCTGAAGAAAACGTGCTCGCCATTCTCATTTTCTCCGGCCATGACCACCGCATTTAGGGAAACATCACCAGAGCTGACGTCATGCCGAGACCCAATCGCGACGCCAACTATGTTTTCAAGCTTATTCAAGGGATACAGCTCTCCCCAGGGGCTCTTCCCGTAGATATACAGCCCGTTCCTGTATGGAGCCAAGCTTGCGGGCGACTCGCCCTCGAGCAGCTCGATTCCAAACTCGCACTCATCAAAGCAAAGGCCGGCGTCCTTAAATTCCTCGATTGTCTTGGGGGCGATGCCAGCGACTGCTCGCTGCTTTGCTCTGTCCTTGACCGCCCTTCTGACAAGCCGCGTCAATTCCGCCGCGTCTGATGGAAGCCGGTCGAAACGCAAAGAGATGCGCTCTTGTTGCTCCGGAATATCGGCCAGAATCTTCTTTAGGTCATAGGGAAGCAAAAGTCTGTAGAAAACCTCCGCTGAACGAGCCTCGCTCCCACAGTAGACGTAAAAATAGATGCAGCCTCCAGCAATGTTGAGATAGTGCCTGAGGTCTGAAACTCGAACTTGCCGCTTAGGTCGGTCCGATTTTCTTTTCGAAGTGGTCCCCTTGACCTGAAGCGGCAACTGGCCTTCAACGGTCTCAATCGTGAAGGAAGAAGACGAGTAGACTTGCAGGTGCCCGTCGGTGCATTCGGTCTTGTCGTTCTCATCTATATACGCATAGACGCAAGCGACATCGCCGAAAGCCTGCTTGACAGCATTGACCGCGTTCTGCTCGATTTTGCGATTGTCCAAGCTTCTCCTTACTGTTTTAGATCGTCAGCAAACCGATGTCAGGCATGTTTCTCACTTGACCTAACTGCCTCGCGATGAATCGCATGGCCCTAGAGGAAAAAGTCCCTCGCGCTCACGATGCGGATGCCGTCGATATCCGTGTCGTAGGAACCCTGCCTCACGACCACGATCTTCTCGTGGTTGTCTCGTATCGACTTCAGAGGGGCGATCTCTCGCTCCCTGGTCTCGCTTGCGAACATCTCGTCAGTCGCCTGCACGTAGAGCACGCGCCCGTCCTTCGTCGCAACGAAGTCGACTTCCTTGCCATAGAGCTTGCCCACATGCACGCTCCATCCTTCGTAGAGCAGCTGGAGATACACGGCGTTCTCGAACAGGCGGCCAGTATCCGTGACCCTATAGCCGGCCATCCAGGTCCTGAAGCCGGTGTCGACGATGTACTCCTTTGGGTTCGTCTTGAGGAGCGCCTTGCCGTGCAAATCGTAACGCGTGGCACGATAGAACAGGAAGGCCTCCTCAAGCGCACCCACATACGAGGAAACGGTCTTGTTCGTGGTCTTCGGCCCCGCAGAAGTTAACGCGCCGGCGATTCGACTCGGCGAGCACTCGTTGCCGATGTTGTCCGCCAGGAATTCGGCCACATGGCGCAGCAGGGAAGGGTCAGTCACCGCACTTTTGCCCTTCCCGCGCTCACGGTTGACAATATCACGCACGGCGATGGCTTCGTAGACGCCGGACATGTACGCCGAGTGCTGCGCCTGGGTCGTCGAGAGGGATGCGATGGCTGGCATGCCCCCGTACTCAAGGTAACGAGTAAGCATGTCGTCGAAGAGAACGGGATCCCCCTCGGGAGTGAGAGCCACCGAAGTTCCCGATACGAACTCGATTCCGCAGAAGTCGGCGAACTCGGAGAAGGACAGGGGCAGCATCTTTACCTCTACGTAGCGCCCGGAGAGATAGGTGGCCAGCTCGCTCGAGAGAAGATACGCATTCGAGCCCGTGAGGTAGATGTCGCAATCGAAGTCGATCCTCATTGCGTTGACCGCATCCTGCCAGCCATCGATTCTCTGGGGCTCGTCTATGAAAACGTAGGTGCGACCCTTGTCCGACAGGCGCCCGCGAACGTAATCATAAAGCTGGTCCTCCGTCTTGATGCCCGTACCCTTGCTTTCCAGGTTGACGCTCACAAAGCCGCGGCCAGCGACTCCTTCAGACTCGACGGCCATCCTAATTAGATCGAGAAGGCTCGACTTGCCGCACCTGCGCACGCCCGTGATCACCTTGATGAGGTCGGTGTCACGGAAGAGCATCGCCTCCTCGAGGTATCTATCGCGGTTCCTGAGTCTGCCACCCTTCAAAAGCTGCTCCTAAAACTCGAATCTGGTTACACTTTTAGGAGTATCGTAACTCCACGCCACAAGATGAGCAAAGAGCGCACCTCGAGACGGATCGACCAAGGGGATTACGCACCTGCCGGGAGGCAGGGCAGCTTGCTCGATCGACGCGGACTACCAATTGATAAACCCCAAAAGCCGGACCGCACGGCGGCGCTCGTTTCGCTAAATCGGCTTGATGGGATGGCGAATCACGGTCTTGAGCTTCTCCGGCGCGTACTTGCGCGGGTCGGAGAGGTAAATCTCGTGACAGAGGCGGGATTCGGAGAAGTCGGGCGCATATCCCCGTTCCGCCGCAAATGCACGCATGGCGCCTATGATCGTCAGCTCGTCATCGTAAGGCCCGTATAGCAATGGGCGCGGATTCGGAAGATGCCGCGCCCATTGGCAAACACTATAGCATAGAATCGAACGTCTGTTCTACTCCCACTCGATAACGAGCGCCGCAGCTAGAAAGGCAGCTCACTTTTTTACAATGCAAGCTAACAGGCATTTCTTCGACGGAATTTGGTCCTCATTTGGTCCTCACGCATAAAACGAAAAGGTTGATTCGAGATCTTTAATCAGCTGGATCATCCTTCGTCAGACATTTGACCCAGCGATAATTTTCATCATCAAGGCGCGAAACCAACTCATGGCGATCTCTGTAGCGCAATGCTATAGGTTTAGGAAATAGATCGTCTTTTACAGAAGCAATCAACTCGCGAGGCGCATTGTTATCTACCAGCGAGATCATTGCAAGAACGTACCCGCTATAGAGACCATCTACATAGCCTATTTGATGCAAATTTTCAATAAGTAAATCATTCGGCAAGCCGCCATACCCACTTGGCACTAGGCCTTCTTCTACGAGTTGAGAAGACCAGAGGGACATAATCTCGTCCTCGTCTTTCTTGCTCAGTTTTCCTAGAAGATCATCAAAATCGATACCCTGAACTTTATCGTTAAGGTATGCAAACAGGATTCGAATGAAACTCTTAGCCGTCGAAGACAGCTCGCGATTGATTTCTTCCTTTAGCTCATTGGCGACTCCATCGCCCAATTTCGTTTCTTTATTCATATCCTCTCCCTTCCCAACAGCTTGCCCCAAAGCAATATGTTCCGACCCGCCAATGGCAGAAACTTGCTAAGCAAGCGCATATCCCCTCTTGAAACGTTCGTCGAAGGGACAGAAATCGCTATAAACATGACCGTCAATAAGCAGCGAACCATTCGGTTGGCGTATCGTATGCTGCCGAAACTTATCGACATAGTCATCGGACTTATCATGTTCGAAATAGCTGAACCGATCGAGCCACTCGTCGTATTCATCGGCCCACTTCACACGAGTCTCGTACTTCTTTGCCCATTCAAAAAGAAAAGAGTCGGAAACAGGTCCCCTCGCGAGGAGCACTGGGCCGTCTTCCAGCTGAACCGGAATCAACCCATATGAGGCCGAAAGCTGAAATAATGCGTGGGCCGCTTGGACAGGACTACCGAAATCGGTAAATACAAGCGCCCCTCTCTTCACGCCAAGAGCAGCAGACAGTTTTTGGAGTGCAGCGAATTTTGGCACCCTAGCCCCTTGTTCATACGAACGTAGTGTTGCAAGGGAAAGATCGGTCTCTCGGGCCAAATCCGGCTGAGTCTTCGCAGGAGTGCACCGCGCCCTTAGCTCGGGCAGTTTCTTCGACTGCATTCTATTCTGCCAGGGCGTAATCAGTATCCAGGACTCTCGCGGATCGTACTCGTAGCGCAAGGGAAACTGGGACGGGTCAAAGTCAGCCGCGAAGTTGTCCTTCCATCTTTCATAATCATCCCGGTCGGAGTCGCTCTCAACCTGAGCATACTGAGCAGCCCATTTCTTCAGGAACGCCTGCATGAAAGATGAAGTCGGCTTGAGCGCAGAATAGCGCTCATTTGCAACGGGCTCGAACCCGTATGTCGCAGCAAATTGAAAGAAAGCCTGAGCAATTAGGTCCGTATCACTGAAATCGTAGTAGCGAAGCGCCTCGGCTCGTATGCCAAAGGCGTTCGCAAGCCCCTCAAGATGCTCCTCTTTCGGGGCCGACTTCATCAGCTCGTAATTCCTTAAGGCCGATTCCGGGATTCCCGCCGCCTGCGCAGCCACCTTTCGGGTCCATTTACGCGCCGAGCGGAGGCAAAACAGCTTCTGAGATAGTTGCTGCCTCCCCCAGCGCTTGCTCGTTTGTTCCCACTCCCTGTCGGCCGCAAACGACGACAGGGCCTCCGAGATTGTACCGACGTAGTCGACGGCAGTCATTCAGATACACCTCCAAAGAATAGCTGCCCTTAAGTCTACACGCGAAATCTAGTGCGTACAAAAAATGTAGGAGATGTGTCCAGATTGGAAATATTCCAGTTTTCGTCGTAGCTAATACCTTTCTTGTACATAATCGAGACAAGGGGCAACAGGTGTCCCATCCTAGAAAGGAGACTACATATGACACGTCAGCTTATCGGCGCAGAGGAGGTTGCCGAGATCACGGGCATGAGCAAGTCCTATTCGTTCAAGCTAATCAAGGCCTTGAATACAGAGCTTGCAGCTCAGGGAATCATGACCATCCCCGGGAAGGTCCAGCGCTCATATTTCGAGGCACGTCTTCTCTCCGCCCCTTCTAAGCAGAAGGCGGCGATGACTAATGTCAGTTAGCCGCGACAAGAAGCGCGGGACTTGGACGGTTGAGTCTTGGTACCGCAACTCCATGGGCGAGCGCCACAAGAAGACGAAGCGCGGGTTCGTCTCCAAGAAGGAGGCTGTGGCTTGGGAGCGCGACTTCCTCGCCTCCTGCAACGAACGTGTCGAGGTCACCGTCGAGGCCTTCGTCAAAACCATGTACGCACGTGACATCTACCCTCGACTGCGAGTCGGCACCAGGCTCACCAAGGATGCCATTATCGACAAGTACATCCTGCCCATTTTTGGCCCCATGCGCCTTTGTGACGTCAAGGCTGCGGACGTGGTGCGTTGGGAGAATTGGCTCCTTGAGCAGAACCTGTCGCAGAGCTATCTCCACACCATCTGCAACCAGTTCTCAGCCATCTTCAACCACGCCGTCCGATTCTACCGCCTGCCCCAGAATCCCATGTTGGCGGCGGGAAAGGTCGGCTCCAAGCGCCCCGAGAAGGAGATGCTCTACTGGACCCCTGCCGAGTTCAAGCGCTTCTCCCAGGCCATCGAGGACAAGCCGCTCATCTACCTTGCATTCCTCACGCTCTACCTCTCGGGCTGTCGCGAGGGCGAGCTCCTCGCCCTCCGTCCGGAAGACATCGACTTCAATCTCAACGTTATCCGTATCCGTCATTCCTACGTCCGCATCAAGGGCGAGGACGTTATCGGTCCACCCAAGACGCGCGCCTCGAAGCGGGACATCGTCATGCCGAGCCTCCTTCGTGAGGAGCTGCGTGATTATCTGTCGACACATCCCGAGATCGCCCCTACCGACCGGCTCTTCCCCGTCACGAAGCACGCGTTGTCGCATGAGATGAAGAGGGGTTGCGAGCTCTCGGGCGTGAAGCGCATCCGCATCCACGACATCCGCCACTCGCATGTCAGTGCGCTCATCAACAGCGGCTACTCGCCCACGGCGATCGCCGACCGCATGGGTCACAAGACCGCCGAGGTCACGGAGATGTACTCGCATCTTTTCCCCTCGACCCAGCACGACCTCGTGGAGGCGCTGGACGAGGTGATGTCGGATGTCTAGGCCGATTGTGGACGCCAAGGGACGCCGTCGCTGCAAGACCATCGCCTTCCGCATGTCGCCCGCAGAGGCGGACCAGCTCGACCTCCGCGTCGCTTTGAGCGGTCTGTCGAAGCAGGACTTCATCGCGAGAAGCCTGCTGGAAGGCACTTTTACTGTGGTCGCAACCACCCGTATGCGCAAGGCGGTTAAGGAGCGCATGGGACCTGTCGTAGCGGAACTCCGGCGTATCCGGCGCGCAGGAGATATGGACGACGAGCTCGTCGAGTCGCTTGAGACGCTCGCCGCCTTTGCCGGATCGTTCGCGCCCGAGCGCTCCCCTGTGGAGCTTGAAGACGCCCTAATCGCAAACCTGGGTCTGGACGACGGCCTCCCCTACCAAAGCTCGGCCGTCGCCCAAAAACATGAGCCCACACGTAAGGAGGACTCTGTCGATGAATCTTAGCATGATGAATTCCGCCCGACGCCGCGCCGTCTTGCGCGACTACTGCCTCGACCACCCCTTGTCAGAGGAAGAGCTCGTCGAGCGCCTTATCGACACGGAGCTTCGCCTCCGCCGGCTCGAAGCGCTTGCCTCCGCCAAGAACCACCCCATCAATGGCCCTCGCCGTCACCATTCTTGTGAGGCGATCTGATGGGCACGCAGAAGCACGACGACGCCCCCGAGCCGCAGTCCCCGGAGCGCCGCTCCCCGCCGACGGTCAACGAGATCGTCGAGGAGCTCAAGTCTCTTCCCCTGAACGTCGGCTACAACCGTCTCGCGAACGAGCTCTTCAAGACTGGGCCCCTGCCCTGGGATGCAGATTCGCAGGAACGCCGGTGGCGCGATAGCGACGACGCACGGCTCTTCGCCCTCCTCCAGCAGATCATCTCTCTCCAGAAGGAGAAGTTCATGCTGCTCGCGCTGACCATCGTCGGCGAGGACAACGCCTATGACCCGCTCGTTGCCATGCTCGATGCCCTCACCTGGGACGGCATCCCGCGCGTAGGGACGCTCCTCAATGTCTACCTTGGCGCGGAGAGGAACGCATACGTCTCGGAGGTCGAGCGCATCTTGTTCTGCGAGGGCATCGCCCGCGCCTACAGCCCGGGCTGCAAGGCCGATTACATGCCCATCCTGTGCGGCGCCGGAGGCATCGGCAAGTCCTCCTTCGCGAGGGGCCTCGCCATGCGCGACGAGTATTTCAGCGACTCCGTGATCAACCTCGGCGACGTCAAGCTCACGGGCGAGCAGAACCGGGGCAAGTGGATCATTGAGATTCCCGAGCTCAACGGCATGTCCGAGCGCTCTATCGAGAGCGTGAAGGCTGGGGTCACCCGTCAGGTCGATGAATTCCGAGGGGCCTATTGCCGCAGGACAGAGGCGTTTCCCCGGCGCGTAGTCTTCGTCGGTACCACGAACGAGGCCGACTTCATCCGCGAGCGGACGAGTGGCGCAAGGCGCTTCCTCCCTGTGCTCTGCGGCATCGAGCGCACAGAGAAGTCCGTCTTCGACGAAGGCTTTCCTACCGCCATCCGGCAGGCATGGGCAGAGGCCCGCACGTGGATGAAGACGGGCGACCCCCGTTTCTCGACCGTCCTCACGCCCGAGATGGAGGTCGAGGCGGCCGCACAGCGCGGACGCTTTGTCGAGGAGGACCCCTGCGTGCAGAAGGTCCTCGCGTATCTCCCCGGCAACACCGACCGTCCCATGTGCACGTTCGAGATCCTCGACAAGGCCCTCCATCTCGAAAAGACCAAGGCCAACTGCAAGATGGTCAGCCGCATCCTGTCATCGCAGTGCCCTGGATGGGTCCCGGGCAACAAGCGCCTCTGTCCCCCGTACGGCAAGCAGCGCTGCTGGGTGTACCGGGAGACGGATTAGGGCCGAGGGAGGTGCCGCAGCATTCCGTTGCGGCACCTCTCTCGCCGCCCCTCACCTGCAAAGTCTCTCGATGGTGCCAAAGGTGCCATTGGCCCAGAAACTCTTTCCTGTTCTTTGGCACCTTCGGCACCGCAACGTTTCGCCGCAGCTAGAAGCGTTACCAACGAAGAAGCTCAAATGAATCGCCGGTACCCATACGGCACCGGCAGAGAGGAAAACCATGATGGAACTTGTCAAGAAAATCAAATCGCATCTCGACGACCTCCTCGGGACCGTCCCCAAGCACAAGGACGACGCCGTCGGCTCCGTGCTCACCCATCTGCTGGAGTCCGACCCCGACCTGGGCTTCGCGCGCGCGGCACGCCCTGTCGAACACCCGGGCTTCACGCGCATCGTCCGTGCCGGAATCGCCTACTACGCGAAGCCGGATTTCAAGATTCTGAACCCGTTCAAGGAAGGCGGGAACGGCGTCTACTTCGTCAAGGGCTGCAACGACGACCCGACCGGCATCTTCTTCACCGATGCCTACCGCGTCAACGATGCGGAATACGGCGACGCCATCGAGGCCTACCTCTTCGCCTACGGCATCCCCCGCGATGACCTCGCCATGGTGCCCGTCACCTTCTGGCCCAGGACCTACGAGCGCACGCCCGAGAACATCGCCGCCCTCCGCGCCGTCGGTGCGCCCCTCCCGAACGAGGGACTCTAAAATGGCCATCGGAAAAGACGGGTCGAAGGTCATGAGCCTCCGGCTCCCTGACAAGGCATATCGCCGGGTAAAATTCGATCCTCTTTTA
>CALHJX010000048.1:0-1451 GCA_938033385.1 uncultured Collinsella sp.
TCGAAGGGAACATATATGGATAAGCGAGATCTTGAGCAGCTGCTGAGCGATGTTGCCGGCGGATCAGTCACCCCTGCCGACGCCCTCACGCGCATCCAGACGGCTCCGACCGCCGATTTGGGCTTTGCACAGCTCGATCTTTCGCGCGGAGTGCGCCAGGGAGCCGGCGAGGTTGTCTACGGTGCCGGTAAAACCGCCGAGCAGATTGCCGCCATTATCGAAGCGCTGCGCGATGCCGGCCAGGAGCGCATCCTAGTCACACGCTTGGATGCCGAAAAAGCCGCGCGCACCGCTGAGCTTCTTGGCAACGACATCGACCTGGGATATGTCCCGGACGCCCAGCTCGCCCTGGTGGGTGGCAAGCCCTCCCCTACCGGCAACGGACGCATCGTCGTCGCCTGCGCCGGCACGAGCGACCTGCCCGTCGCCGAAGAGGCGGCACTGACAGCCGAGTTCTACGGCAACGAGGTCAATCGACTCTACGACGTAGGTGTCGCCGGCCTGCACCGCCTGCTCGCTCATGCTAAGGAACTTGCCCAGGCGCAGGTGGTCATCGCCATCGCCGGCATGGAAGGCGCCCTGGCGAGCGTTATCGGCGGCCTTGTGAGCCGTCCGGTCATCGCCGTCCCCACCAGCGTGGGCTATGGCGCGAGCTTTGGCGGCGTGGCCGCACTGCTCGCCATGCTCAACTCCTGCGCCAGCGGCGTTTCAGTCGTCAACATCGACAATGGCTTCGGCGCCGCCTACCAGGCAAGTCTTATCAATCATTTGAGCACCGGCACGCCCTGCGCCCGTTAAGGAGCATTCTATGTCCAACCATCAGCACACGCTTATCATCGACGGCACCTCGGGCATCAGCGGCGACATGACCGTCGCAGCCCTGCTCGACCTGGGCGCCAGCGAGGAGCACCTGCGCGAACAGCTCGCCACGCTGCCGGTCGGCGGCTTTGAGATTGCCGTCACCCGCGTAAACAAGCATGGCATCGACGCCTGCGACTTTGACGTTCAGCTGGCAGAGGAGCTCGAGAACCATGATCACGACATGGCCTGGCTCTACGGCAACGAAGCAGCTGGCGAGCACACACATGAGCATGAGCATCATGATCATGGCGAACACGAACACGAGCACCGCCATGAGCACGCACATGGCCACGACCACGACCACGAGGGTCACCATCACGCCCACCACCATCACCACCGCTCTTTGGCCGATGTCACGACGATCATCGACGGCTCACAGCTAAGCGATGGCGCCAAGCGACGCGCGATCGCCATCTTTACCGCGCTCGCCGCCGCCGAGGCCAAGGCTCACGGCAAAACGCCCGAGACCGTCATGTTCCACGAGGTAGGCGCCATCGATTCCATCGTCGACGTCTGCTCGGTCGCCATCTGCCTCGATGACCTGGGTATCGAGGATATTGTTTTCGAGTCGCTCTCCGAGGGTCACGGCA
>CALHJX010000049.1:0-5142 GCA_938033385.1 uncultured Collinsella sp.
GAGCGCGAGGGGCTTATGGCTTCCGCCGCCGCCCAGGCCGATTCCATCATCGCCGATGCTCAGCAGCAGGCCCTCACCATTGCCGGTGAGCAGGAGATCGTCCGCTTAGCGCAGCAGCAGGCCGACGATATTCGCGACCGTGCCCAGCAGTATGAGCGCGAGACGCGCTATGCCGCCGAGGATTACGCCGAGCAGGTCTTTACGCACCTCGAGGAGAACCTCAAGAGCCTGACCGGCACCGTCACCCGTTGCCGTCAGCAACTCAACGAGGGTGCCGCCCAGCAGAATGGTCAGTGGTAATGGCTGAGTTCCCGAGCGTTACCGTCGATCTTTCCGAGCAGCTCGAGTTTCCCGGAGACTCGTATCCGCTGACCGGCAAGGTCGATGTCACCACCTATACGGTGGGCGAGAAGGAGTATCAGCTGCAGGACGGCATTGACTACGACGTTGTCTTTACCAATGCCGGCACTGGTGTTCTGCTTACGGGTATGGTCCGCGCGCATGCAACCGGTGAGTGCGACCGTTGCCTGGAGACCGCTTCGTTTGATATCGCCGGTGAGATTGAGGAATTCTATCTCTTTAACGAGCCCGAGGACCCCGAGGCCTACGAAGACGGCTACGAGCTGCTGGGCGAGGATCGCATCGTCGATCTGGGTGAGCCTATCAACGACGCGGTCGTCATGGACACGCCGTTCGTTGTCCTGTGCAAGCCCGATTGTCGCGGCCTATGCCCCACTTGCGGCATCAATCTCAACGTCGAGCAATGCGATTGCGCCGCTCAAGCAGAGGCCGAATGGGCCGCTGCCACGGAAAATCCATTTGCAGCATTGAAGAATCTCAAGCTTGACGAGTAAAACTGTGGTAGTATCGCTACTTGCGCGTAATCGCCACACTGGATAGTTCATAAGGAAGGTCACTATGCCCGTACCTAAACAAAAGCAGGGTCGTATCCGCACTCACACCCGCCGTTCCGCCAACATGAAGATTTCGGCTGCGGCTCAGTCCACGTGCCCCCGTTGCGGCGCTGTCAAGCTCCCGCACCACGTGTGCCCCAGCTGCGGTTTCTACAAGGACCGCGAGGTTATCGTTACCGAGTAACTGTATACTCTGGATGCGATGCCGTTCCAACTGGAACCACAATGGCCGGCTCAATGAGTCGGCCATTTTTGTATAAGGAGCATGTATATGAGTAACGTTCGCGTTTGTGTAGACGTTGTGGGCGGAGACGAGAAGCCTCAGGTTGTCCTCGATGGTATCGAGGCGGCTCTTGCGGCGGATCCCGATATCGAGGTCTTGGCCGTCGGCCCCGCAGAGATCGTGAACCCCTTTGCCGCGGCTCACGCTCGCGTTGAGGCCTTGGAGGCGCCCGATATCATCGCCATGGATGACGATCCCATTCGAGCCGTGATGACCAAGCGCAAGTCCTCGATCGTGCTTGCCTGCCGCGCTATCAAGAAGGGCAACGCGGATGCGTTCTTCTCTGCCGGCTCCACTGGCGCCATGACCGCTGCCGCTACCGCCTACGTGACGCCGTTTAGGTATCAGGCCGAGGGCAAGAAGCAACCGGTACGTCCGTGCCTCACCAACGCACTGCCCAACCGCGCCGGTGGCCTGACGGTCCTGTGCGACATGGGCGCTAACCCCGATGTTGAGGTTGACGACATGGTGCGTTTTGCCCAGATGGGTAGCGCCTATGCACGCGTCGTCTTGGGCATTGAGCAACCCCGCGTCGGTCTGCTCGGCAACGGCACCGAGGATGAGAAGGGCTCCAACTTTACCAAGGCGTGCTTCCCTGCCATGAAGGCCGCCGTTCCCGGCTTTGTGGGCAACTGCGAGGGTACCGACCTGACCTCGGGTAACTTTGACGTCGTCGTTGCCGATGGCATGTCGGGCAACATCGCGCTCAAGGCAACCGAGGGCGCCGCTAAGTTTTTGCTGCAAGAGCTCAAGGGTGCCTTTATGGCTTCGCTCGGCACCAAGATCGCCGCGCTGCTCATCAAAAAGCAGATGCGCGAGATCAAGGCAAAGCTCTCGGGCGATGCCAAAGGCGGTGCCATTCTGCTGGGCCTGCGTGGCGTGGTCCTGATCGGCCACGGTGCTACCTCGGTCGAGGCCGTCAAAAACGGTACGCTTGCCGCTGCGGAGGCCGTGCGCGCCGGGCTGGTCGAGAACGTCGCCAACTCTATGGACGGCATCGTTTTGTAGGAGCGAGTTAGAGCGCTGTTATGTGCCTCGCGGCCTTCGTCGTGGGGTAGAATCAAAACCGTGACTGGCGTTGCGCTTGCGGTGCCAGCGCGTTGATGTTCACGCAATACGAGAGGAAGCGCTATGGACCGCTCCGAAATCTTCGATAAGATCGCCGAAGTCGCCGCTGACGTTCTGGGCGTCGATGTCGCCGACATTAGCGACGAGACTACCTTTGACGATCTCGATGCCGATTCCCTCGAGCGTCTGCAGCTGGTGACGGCCATCGAGGACGAGTTCGACCTCGAGATCGATGACGAAACCCTGCTGTCACTCAACTCTGTCGCCGACGCTGTCGACGCTATTGAAAACGCCAAGGAGGCCTAAGTCTTGGCTTTATCTCAACGACTCGCGCGCGCCCAGGAAATCCTGGGCCACGAGTTCAATAACAAGGTGCTGCTGCGCGCGGCGCTCACGCACCCCTCTGCCGTGGAAGGTCAGCCCGTCTCGGCGAGCTATGAGCGCCTTGAGTTTTTGGGCGATTCCATTTTGGGCGCCGTTGTTGCCCGCTCGCTCTTTGAGTCCTATCCGGAGTTTGACGAGGGCAAGCTTACGCGCCTGAAGGTGTCGCTCGTCTCGGGTGCCACGCTATCCGAGGTCTCCCATGAGCTGGGCATCGACGACATCATCATCTTTGGTGCCTCCGAGACCGGCACGGGCGCGCGCGGCCTGCATTCGGCGCTCGAGAACGTCTACGAGTCGCTCGTGGGCGCGCTGTATCTGGATGCCGGCTGGGACGTTGCGGCGGACTTTATCCACCGCACGCTTAAGCCGCACCTGGCCTCCGAGCGTGCCGAGCATCCTGCGAACCCCAAGTCGTTTTTGCAGGAGTGCGTGCAAGCCGACGGTCACGAGCCCCCGGCGTATAAGCTCGTTGGCTCCGAGGGCCCGGCACATGCGCCCACCTTTACCGCCGTGGTGCTCATCGACGGTATCCGCCAGGGCCGCGGCACCGGTTCCTCCAAGAAGGAAGCCGAGGGAGCTGCCGCGCTTGAGGCACTCGACCGCATGGGCTACACCACCAACGGCGTGATTCTCAACAAGAAGCCTGTTTAAGCGAGGAGCCGTGTATCTCAAGTCCCTCACGCTCAAAGGGTTCAAGTCGTTTGCCGACCGCGCCCATATGACGTTTGAGCCGGGCCTGACCGTCATCGTCGGTCCAAACGGCTCGGGAAAATCGAACATCTCTGACTCGATTCTGTGGGTCCTGGGCGAGCAGAGCGCCAAGCAGCTGCGCGGCCAGGCCATGGAGGATGTCATCTTCTCGGGCTCGTCGGCGCGCAAGCCGGTGGGTGTCGCCGAGGTCACGCTGGTGCTCGATAACTCGGACCATATGTTGCCCGTCGACTTTGACGAGGTCGCCATCACCCGTCGCATGTATCGCTCGGGCGAAAGCGAGTACCTCATCAACTCGAGCCCGTGCCGCCTGATGGACATCCAGGACATCCTGCACGATTCGGGACTGGGCAAAGATACGCATTCCATCATCAGTCAGGGCAAGCTCGATGCCATTTTGCAGAGCCGCCCTGAGGAGCGCCGCGCCCTCATTGAGGAGGCCGCCGGCATCTCCAAGCACAAGCGTCGCAAGGAGCGTGCGCTCAAAAAGATTAAGTCGATGGACGAGCACCTGACCCGTGCCCGCGACATCAACAAGGAGATCGCCCGTCAGCTGCGGCCGTTGGAGCGTCAGGTCGATCGCGCGCGCAAGTACAAAGAGCTGTCCTCGCGCGCGAACGAACTTACGCAGATGCTGGCCGTCGACGAGCTGCGTTCACTGCAATCGCAGTGGAACGACTTGGAGAGCCGCTCTAAGGAGGGCGCCGCCGAGCTGGAGCTCGCGCAGTACCGCCTGGGTGAAAAAGAGCGCGAGCTCGAGAAGCTCCAAGTTATGCTCGAAGAAAAGGGCCTGTTTGTGGGCGACTTGGGCGAGCAGCGCCGCCATATGCAAGATGTGGTCGGTCGCATTAACTCAGACATGCGTCTGCTCGAGGAAAAGGGCCATAACATGGTGTCGCGCCTGTCCGACATGCGCGGCCAGATCTCGAGCTCCGAGCATCAGCGCCGTCGCGTGGTCGAGGAGCTCGAGGACGCACGTGCTCGGCTCGAGGAAGTGACCGGCGCGCATATGCAGGCCCAGGAGGACGTCGACGCCGCTGGTCCTGCAGCCGCCGAGCTCCACGAGCGTCGCGTTGCGCTCGACAATCAGATTTCGCAGCTCACGCGCGAGCAGCGCGATGTGCAGCGCGTTGCCGATAATGCTGCGCTCGAGCTCGCCAAGGTAAAGGATTCGCTTTCCAATGCCGAGGTCGAGGACAACATGTATGCCTCGCGCCTGGAGCAGATCGATGAACAGCTCGAGGAGGTCACGGCATCGCTTGAGAGCCGCCGCGACCGTGCTGAGGAGCTTGAGAGTGCTCTTGAGGAAGCGCGCCAGGCCCAGGTCGATGCGCGTGAAGCCACCGAGGTGGCACGCGCGGCCCTGAAGGACTTGCGTGCCCGCGAGAGCGAGGCGCGCAACAAGTTATCCGAGGTGCGCTCAGAGCTCGCGAGCCAAAAGAAGCTCGATGCTCGCATGGCCGACAGCTCGCCGCTCGTAAGCCGTCTGGTGGGCGCGCTGGGCGACGATGTCTCGGGTCGTCTGGGCGATGTGCTCGAGGCACCGCGTGAGCTTGAGGGCCTGGTCGAGCAACTGCTCGCCGGCGATATCGATGCCCTGTTGTTCGATAACGCTGCCGCACTTGAGCGCGCCGGTCGTGCTGCGCTGGACCAGAAGAAGGCCTCGGGTGAGGCGCTGCTGGTGGCGCGCAGTGTGAGCGGCTCTGCGGCCGCCGAGGGTGCCGCCGGTACCCGTCTTGTTGATCGCTTGTCCGTGCGTGCGGGATACGGTCCGGTCGTCGA
>CALHJX010000050.1:0-6830 GCA_938033385.1 uncultured Collinsella sp.
TACGAGATGAACGCCCCCTACCTGGGTGGCTGCGCGCTGCACGATCCACTGGCCGTTGCCGTGGCGATCGACCCCACGCTCGTGGGTGCGCTCGGCTGCAATCTGCGTGTTGATCTGCTGGGGGAGTATCGCGGCCGCACCATTTGCGACGAGCGCCGCCTATCCGATCCGGGCAAGAGCGCGCTTGTGGCACTGACCGTGGATGCCCCGCGCTTCCTGTCCGAGTTCAAGACGCGCATGGCTCATGTCCTTGGCTAAGTTGTCTTTTTGGGACGGGGCTTTTTTGACTGGTATGATTGGTGCGACCATTCGAACCAGCTAAAAGAGCCCCGTCCCAAATTGACTACCGAGAGGATCTGCCATGGAGCGCATCGCGAGTTTTTCCGTTGACCATCTGCTGCTTGAGCCTGGCGTGTATGTGAGCCGTATCGACCGCGATCCGGCGACCGGCGCCGCCGTCACCACGTTTGACCTGCGCCTGACCACGCCCAACAAGGAACCGGTCATGAACACCGCCGAGTGCCACACCATCGAGCATCTGGGCGCGACGTTCCTCCGCAATCATGCCGAGTGGTCGAGCCGCATTGTCTATTTTGGCCCCATGGGCTGCCGCACGGGCTTTTACCTCGTCGTTTTTGGTGAGCTGACGAGCGAGGAGATTCTGCCGCTCGTGCGCGAGCTGTTCGAGTTTGTCGCCGACTTTGAGGGTGATGTCCCCGGAGCCGCTCCCGAGGAGTGCGGTAACTACCTGGACCAGAACCTCCCCATGGCAAACTGGCTCGCGCGCCGCTATCTCGACCGTGACCTGGCCGATATCGACGAGAAGCACCTGCACTATCAGCGGGCGTAAGGCCGCTCGCAGGAATAGCGTTTGCGCCAGAAGTGCTCCCGCTCTTTGTGGGGCGCTTTTTCATGCTGGGCGCTCAAAACGGAACGAGATAGTTCTAGAATGTTCATACTGTCACATAAACGAACAGGAGCGAGCATGCATATCTACTCTGTATCAGATCCCGAGTTCAAATCTTATGGCCGCGTGTGGAACGACGTTCCGTCCAACCTGACCGCTCCGCTCGTCGGGGCGCTTTCCGCTACGCCCATTCCCGCGGGCAGCAAGTACGTAGCAAGTGCGCCGGAGCTCGAGGGCGTCAAGGATGCCGACAAGCTTGGCTTTCTCATGTTTGGTGGCCGTCCCTTCCAGCTCGGCTGGTGCAACGGCCACAATACACGACTCAACTGCCTGGAGTATCACCGCGCCAGCGAGTTTAACCTGGGCGCCCGCGACTTTATCCTGCTCGTGGCGCATCGCTGGGAGATCGAGGACGGCAAGCTCGATACCGCGTGCGTCAAGGCGTTCCGCGTGCCGGCGGGTACGGTTGTCGAAGTCTTCAACACCACGCTCCACTACACGCCGTGCATGGTCGACGACGGTGGCTTCCAAGTGATGGTGGCGCTTCCCGCCGGCACCAACGGCCCGCGCCCCGAGGCCGCAACCGACATGCCTGCCGCCGGTGACAGCTACTGCTACTGGAAGGCCGACAAGTGGGTCCTCTGCCATGCTGACAGCCCCAAGGCTGCCGAGGGCGGCTACGTAGGCCTCATCGGTAAAAACCTCGACATCGCCTGCGACTAGAATCTTCTGTCTCGATCTGTAACATCTAGCGGGCTAAATCGTCTCTACCTGTTACAGATTTAGACAAACTGCAGGGGAAAGACCGAACAATCTCAATCTGTAACACCAGGCCCGATTTTGGCGGCCCAACTGTTACAGATCGAGACAAACCGGGCCCAATCCACCACAAAGGTGCCTGTCCCCATTGTGGTGGCTGCCTAGAGTTGGCTGCGCAGGTAGTCAGCCATGTATGGTACGGCGAAGCGCACGTAACCGCGGCGCGCCTGTTCGATTACGCCGGCGTCGATGAGGCGCCGGCGATACTTTTGCGCATAGTCGGGTGTGACTGACATGCGCTCGGCCACATCGGAAATGCGCGACACGCCGTCTTCGTCATCGGTCATTGCAGCGAGAAACGCAACGTCTTGGTCCGATAGCGCGGCGAGTGTCGTTTCGCACACATCGTTTTCGAAATCGGCCTTTGACGCTTCGATTGCTCCGTCGACTTGCTCTGGCGTTACGTGTTCTCCTGCCTGGCAACGATTGGCGATGTTGTAGCCGATGAGCTGCAGCATGTAGGGCGAGCCCTGAGTTGCGCGAGCAGCGTCCAGCCGAAGATTGCCTGGAATATCAAGGTCGAGCTCTTCGAAAGCTCGCTGATAGTAGGCATCCACATCTCCAACTGAAAGCGGTTCGAGCGTGACCTTGCGTGCGCGGTTGAGAAATGTCAGTACGCGGTCGTTGAGTGTCGCGGAGACTGCTCCCGGGAGGCCCGCCATGACAAGCGCGACGTTGAGCCCCTCGCCGACCAGCTCTTGATAGGCGGTGACGAGCTGTCTGATCTCGGGCGAATTGGCCTGGAGCTCATCGATGAGGATGAGGATGCCGTGTCCCTGCTCGGTCAGCTTGCGCGCCAGCTGCGTGAGCTTGAACTGAAAACTCTTAGTTTCCTGAACATCGCGCGTAAACTCGAGGCCGGCTGAGAAGCCGAAGACGCTCAGGCTGCCGCCCGCAAGTTTGGGGAGACGATGCTTGTTGGCGTAGGGCTCGCCCGCTTCCTGGATCTTCTCAACAATGCGCTCGAGCATATCCTCAGAGGCTACGGTGGGCGTGGCGACAACAAAGCCGAGCTTGCGTGCGCGATCGGCAAGTTCCCACAGCAGAACCGTTTTGCCGCTGCCTCGCTGGCCGAGCATGAGCATAGCCCGGTCTCGATTGCCCGGCTCCTGCTCAAGGCCGGAGATGAATGTCGAAATCACGTTCCCACGCCCCACCAGATAGGACGGGCGATTTCCAAATGAGGGGGAGAAGATGGTTTCAGTCATGAGTCTCCTTTCCTTTTTTTCCTATTTTTTCCTTTTTTTCCTATTCAGTCAAATATCCCGCCGGCGAAGGCGGCTACGTAGGCCTCGTCGGCAAAAACCTCGACATCGCCTGCGACTAGAATCTTTCGTCTCGATCTGTAACATCTAGCGGGCTAAATCGTCTCTACCTGTTACAGATCGAGACAAAACGGGCCCAAACCACCACAAAGGTGCCTGTCCCCTTTGTGGTGGTTGGGCAGGCAGGTATCAAAAAGTGTCAGACGGGGGCGGCTGCCGGACGTCTGCGTACGAAAAGAAGTATCGACCTGCGCCGCTGTCGTTGAGCGAGGCCCTATTTGCGGGGATACTAAAACCACGACAAGCAGCGTATGAAAGGATCGATGCATGGCTTTCCGTAAAGACTTCCTGTGGGGCGGCGCGACGGCTGCTAACCAGTGCGAGGGCGCCTACAACGTGGACGGCCGCGGCCTGGCCAACGTGGACGTGGCTCCGCACGGCCCCGAGCGCTACGCGGTGGTCTCCGGCCAGCGCAAGATGCTCGACTTCGAGGACGGCTATTACTATCCTGCGCAGACCGGCATCGATTTCTATCACCATTACAAGGAGGACATCGCCCTCTTTGCCGAGATGGGCTTTAAGACCTTCCGCATGAGCCTGGCATGGACCCGCATCTTCCCCAACGGTGATGAGACCGAGCCCAACGAGGCTGGCCTGGCCTTCTACGAGGACGTGTTCCGCGAGTGTCAGGCGCACGGCATCGAGCCGCTCGTGACCATCACGCACTTCGATTGCCCGATTCATCTCATCAAGGAGTACGGCGGCTGGCGCAACCGCAAGCTCATCGACTTCTACAAGAACCTCGCGACCACGATCTTCACCCGCTACAAGGGTCTGGTGAAGTACTGGCTCACCTTTAACGAGATCAATATGATCTTGCACCTGCCGTTTATGGGTGCCGGCCTGGTCTTTGAGGAGGGCGAGAACAAGGAGGCCGTCGAGTACCTGGCCGCCCACAACGAGCTCGTCGCCAGCGCTTGGGCAACCAAGATTGCCCACGAGATCGACCCCGAGATCAAAATCGGTTGCATGCTCGCCGCAGGTAGCTACTACCCCTACAGCTGCCGTCCGGGCGATGTGCGCCAGGCGCAGCTCGACAATCAGGACAATTACTTCTTCGTCGACGTTCAGAGCCGTGGCTACTACCCGGCCTATGCCGTCAAGAAGCTCGAGCGCCTGGGCATCGACGTCGGCATGACCGACGAGGACCGCGAGATCCTGGCTGCTAACACCGTCGACTTCATCAGCTTTAGCTATTACAGCACCCGTTGCTCCGCCGGTGCCGATAACCCCGATGTCGAGCGCACCCAGGGCAATGCCTTCGCCGGCGCCAAGAACCCCTACCTGCAGGAGAGCCAGTGGGGCTGGGCCATCGATCCGCTGGGCTTCCGTATTACGCTCAACGACCTGTACGACCGTTATCAGAAGCCGCTGTTTGTGGTCGAGAACGGTCTGGGCGCCAAGGATGTTGTCGAGGAGGATGGTTCCATCAACGACGACTACCGTATCGACTACCTGCGCCAGCACATCCGGACCATGCGCGACGCGGTGACCGAGGACGGCGTTGACCTGCTGAGCTACACCACCTGGGGCCCGATCGACCTGGTGTCTGCCGGCACGGGCGAGATGTCCAAGCGCTACGGCTTCATCTACGTCGACCGCGACGATGCGGGCAACGGCACCCTCAAACGTTCCAAGAAGAAGAGCTTCGACTGGTACAAGAAAGTTATTGCTTCTAATGGTGAGGACCTTTCCTAAGGAAGCTGAGACACTCGACTTCATAGCCTCCTAACCAAGGTGCCCGGCGAGCAGGTAATGTTCGCCGGGCGCGTTTGCATCGGGATGCCCATCAAGGAAGTGGCGTTGCGCGTGTCCCTTCTGGGCCATGCGGCTCAAAATCGCGGCGTGATGTGGACGACTGGGGCCGAATTAGCAGCATTTCGAGCTTGGTTTCGATATTGAGACTGGTTCTTTATTAAAAAAGAATTCCAGACAATTGAGCGGCCGGGGGTTAACCATGAGGGGCATAGGAGACACAACCGCATATTTGCGTCGGGGCATTCGGGAGATTATATGCCTGGCGCTGTTCTTCTTCACGTTTTTGGCGTGCGAGTATCTCTTTGATGTGCGCATAGCCGAGTTCGTGCCATCGAGTGAGGTCGTCATCTACGAGAGCATCGTTGTCGGCGCGAGCGTGATCGGCTTTTTCGTGCGCCCATTTCTGTATTATCGCCGTCCCCAGTCGATCGATGCGACAAGCGATATTACAGGCGTGCTATTGGTGTCGGCATTGTTGCTGATGATTATGGCAGTGCAGTTTCAGGTCGTGATTGCCGGCGGTTTGGTGGCGTGCTGCGCCCTGGGCTACTGCGGGTCGACCGCCCATGCCAATCTGGCGCGGCGTTTTGCGCAGACACCCTGTTTGGCGCGCGCCGTGGCGGTTTCTTATGCTGCGGGCATTTTGGTACAGGTGCTCAACCATATGGTGATGCCTGCGGGCATTCCCCAGCAGTTTGTCCTCACCGCCTGTGCGATTGCGCTGGTTGGGCTGCTTCACGGTACCCGTCGAGCTAAATTGCGCGATGAGTCTGCACCCGAGTTCGAGGCCGAGATTGCCGAGCTGTCGGTCGATGCGTCGGAGCGTGGCACCAGGTGGCGCGATGACCCCGAGGCAAAGGCAACCTTCCAGGGTGCCGTGGCGCGGCTGACGGTGGCGACCGCCTGCCTCACCGGCGTGTTCGCGGCTCTCAATGCCGGCCTTACGACTTCGCATGCCGCCGGCGCCATCGACCTGGGCGACTGGCCGCGCTTGCTGCTGGTTGTGAGCGCCCTTGCCGCCGGCGTCCTGTATGACCTGCGTGGGCGTTCGTATATGAATATCATCATGACGTGCGCCGCCATGCTGTCCACGCTCTCGTTCTTTGTGCTTATCACCGATGGCAACGGTGGCAATACGCTTGCCGCCACGATTATCTTTTACCTTGGCACGGGCTTTTTCGTGGTGTTCTTCACCGCGAAGTTCGCCGCGATTTCGATGTATGCCCGCTGGGCGTATCTGTGGCCGTGCATGGGCCGTGTTATCAACAACGTTTGCTCGATACTCGTGACGGCTCCGGCGGTGGCGATCATCTCGAGTCAAAATGTGCTGACGGCGGTGGGTGTCGTGCTCGTGCTGTTCGTCGGCATCGCGATTTCGCTGTTGGGACAGTTTGGGCAAGACGGCGAGCGCGAGGCGACACATGGCGGGCTGGCTTTTGCTACCGACGATCTTGGCGTGAGCCGTGCACCCGATCAGGCCGACACGGTGCCCCTGGAGCCGCCGGAGCTTTCGTTTGACGATCGGCTCGACGGCTTCGTTGCCGCCTTTGGGCTCACCAAGCGCGAGCGCGATGTTCTGGAGGCGCTAGTCGTTTCGGACGATAGCGTTCAGGACGTTGCGGCGGCGCTCTTCCTTTCGCGCTCCACACTCTACCGCCACATTGCATCGATCAACAAAAAGGTCGGTACCAATTCGCGCGTGGCGCTCATTAGCCTCTTCTGGTCCTGGACACCCCAAGACTAGCTAACCACCACAAAGGGGACAGGCACCTTTGTGGTGGTTTTGCCCTTGGGCTGTCTACTGTGGCGGCTCACCGTGCTACAGTAGCTCGCCGTGGCGTGCAATGTAGCGGCGCTTTGCCAGCTGAGTGAGCGCGATGTAGGCGGTGACGATGCCGATGAGCAGCGCGAAAAAGCCCGCGGGCAGTGTCATGAGGCCGAGTGCATCGGCGATGGGGCTTGCCGGCAGCCAGGTGACGAGCGCCAGGCCCAGCACGGTGAGAGCGCACAGCGCGGGCGCG
>CALHJX010000051.1:0-1033 GCA_938033385.1 uncultured Collinsella sp.
TGCGACGACCCCGCGCTTACCGCCACCGCCACCGGCTTTACCGTCGAGGCCGCCAAGACTCGCGCCGTCGAGGCATCCGATCTGGTTGAGCACGTCGGGCGCATGGGCTCCTCTCCCTTTGAGGCCGCGAGCTTTGATGTGGCGCTCGATGAGGGCTGCGGCATGGGCTTCTCCGCCGTGCACAAGGTGCGCGCCGCCGCTTGTAAGGCGCTGGAAGAGGCCATTCTGGCACCGTACGAGGAGCGCGCAAAAACGCTCGAGTTGCCGGTGCTCGACAAATGTACGCGCCCCATGCCCAAGCACTACCGCGACGAGCCGCAGATCTGCGCCACCGTCACCTCGCTCGAGGCCGCCGAGGCAGCCCGCGCGGAGGGTGCAACGCGCATCTATATGACCACCGACGCGCTCGAGGCTGTTGGACTCTCCCCTGCCGATGCATTTGAGCAGGGTATCGTGCCCGTACTCGACGAGGTCTGCCGCGCCGTCGACCACGAGCGCGTCGATCCTTGGATCAATGCCGGAGCCACCGTCGCCGTCGGCAATATCTCCGAGCTCGCCGTAGCCGCTCATGCCGGCGCCACGGCCGAGATTCGCTCTTGCCTGCCGGTGCATAACACGCCCTGCATGGAGGCGCTTGCCGAACGCGGAGCCGGTGCGTTTTGGCTCTCGCCCGAGATCACGCTCGACGAGATCGTCTCGCTTGGCACCGCCGCGCCCGCAGCCCTGGGCATCACTGTGTTCGGCCGCCCGCGCGTTATGACGAGCGAGCACTGCATCCTGCAGGTGGCCAATGGCTGCATCCACGATTGCGCTAACTGCCGCCTGCGCGCCCGCAAGCTGTCGCTCAAGAATATCGACGGCAAGGTCATGCCCGTACGCACCGACATCCATGGCCGCTCTCGCTTGTACGACGCCTACCCCATCGACCTCACGCCGCAGGTTCCTCAGCTGCTCGATGCCGGCGTGCGTCGTCTCATGGTAGACGGAACGCTGCTCGAGACAGATGAGGTGGGCCGCGCCGTCGCCCGCGTCC
>CALHJX010000052.1:0-3297 GCA_938033385.1 uncultured Collinsella sp.
CGGCGCCCTGCTGCTGCTGGCTCTCGTGCTTATTCCCGGGGCCAGCCTGTGGGGGCAGCTGCACAAGCTGCTGCTGGGATAAATCAAATGGGAGACAGCCCGCGCTGCCTCCCGTTTTTTATTGGTCTCGGTCGTTGTAATAGAGATACCACCCGCGGAAGCCGTATCCGATGCCGAGAGCGCCCAGCACCAGCAGCATAGCCGCCTTGTCGGGCCAAAGCGGCATATTCCGGGTGCAGACCCAGACCACCGCCAGTACAAGGCATACAAGCACCGGCAGGCCGTAGTGCAGCAATCTCTGCACCCGCAGCCGCTTCGGGTCGCCCTCCGCCGCCAGCGCCGATGGATCGCACACCTCGCACCGCACCCGCAGGATCGGGATATTGCGCACATGGCTCGCATGACAGTCGTCTCTTTTATGTTTCCTTTAGCCGTTGCTGCCTAGGATGGGGGTTAGTCGGTAGGAAGGGAGCGTCTATATGGACGACGCGAGCGAGCGTTCAATCGAAGAGGACATGCTCGATCAGTTCAATTACTTTGATGATGAGGACGAGGAGCTGATCGACCGTCGCGAGCCAGCGCCGCTTGATTCCTTTGATCTGGTCGATGAAGAGACTGATGAGGTTGAGGACGAATCAACGGAGCCCCCACAGTCTTCGCGCCTTAACTCGCTGCTTTCGAGAGCCCCCATGCACCACGGCGTTCGTGCCGGCGCGCTCCATATGAAAACTGACTGGCACCAGATCGTGACGGCAGGCGATGAGCTTGCCGTCGATGCGCCGCTCACCGATAAATCATCCATCATCTGCCGCACCGGCATGCTTATGCTGGCAAGCGGAACGGGTGCCTGGCGCGTGCGCGATACCATGAATCGTGTTGCCGCCGTACTCGGTGTCACCATCCACGTTGACTTAAGTCTTCTGTCGTTTGAGTGCACCTGCATCGAAGATGGCCACTGCTTTAACGAGGTTGTCAGCCTGCCCACAACGGGAGTCAATACCCATCGCATTTGGATGATGGAGAGCTTCTTAAAGGAAATCGAGACGTATGGGCGCCGGTTTACCGTGCACGAATACCACGAGATGCTCAAGACCGTTGAGAGTTCAAAACCCGATTACTCTCCCTGGCAACAGGGCCTTGCGGCAGCTTGTGCTTGCGGCGCCTTCGTCTTTTTGCTCGGCGGCGGCCCTATCGAGATGGCCTGCGCGTTTGTGGGCGCGGGTGTCGGCAACTTTGCCCGCTCCCATATTCTCAAGCAAGGCCTTGGTCAGTTCAGCGCGCTGACGACCGGCGTTGCGCTCGCTTGCGTTTCGTATTTGCTGGCATTGCTCGGCCTTGGCCAGGTCATACCGGGGGCAATGTCGCACCAAGAAGGCTATATCGGCGCCATGCTCTTTGTGATTCCCGGCTTTCCGCTCATTACGGCGGGCCTCGACATCGCCAAGCTCGACATGCGAAGCGGTATCGAGCGCCTTTCATATGCCGTATCGATTATTGTGATGGCGACGCTCGTAGGTTGGATGGTTGCCGAGTGTGTTGGCCTGGCGCCGGACGACTTTGCGCCGCTCGGCCTTTCGCCGCTTGCTCTTACGCTCCTGCGCGTGGTGATGAGCTTCGTTGGCGTATTCGGCTTCTCGGTGATGTTCAACAGCCCGGTAAAGATGGCCGCGGCAGCTGGGCTGATCGGCGCCGTGTCCAATACCCTGCGTCTGACCCTTGTCGATGCGCCGACGATGATTCCCTTCCTGGGCCTCAGCGCGGGAATGCCTCCCGAGGCAGCAGCGTTTATCGGGGCGCTCGTATCGGGTCTGCTGGCAAGCTTGGCCGAAGTCAAGCTCACCTACCCGCGCATCGCTCTCACGGTGCCTTCGATTGTCATTATGGTGCCGGGCTTGTATCTATATCGCTCAATGTATTACATGTGCACCTTCGACACGGTCAATATGCTCGGCTGGTTTGTGCGTGCAGTGCTCATCGTAGCGTTTCTGCCCGTTGGGCTGGGTGTGGCGAGAACGCTCACCGACCCTCGCTGGCGCCACACCAGCTAATTGGTACAAGGGGGACAGGTTACTTTGCACCAAATGAGTTGCGGTGAAATAGGGACTGAATTGCTGCTTAAAGGGTCAAAACAGTCCGTATTCCACCGCAACTTATGGGGTCGGGGGATTATCGGTGCCCTGCATCTTCATAAACCCAACGCTTACGAAGCGTATGCGTTTCGTGCTAGGCTGGTTCCACCACATAAGTAGTCGCAGACGCGCGTAACACGGGCGGGCGAGATGAAGTCCCAGTAACTCCATCTCGCCCGCCCGTTTTTGTTGGCGGCGCCGCGACGCAACACGGAAAGGAATCTGCCCTTCATGCCTATCAACAAACGAGAAAGCCTGCTGTTCACCTTTATCATGTGCTTTTGCATGGTGCTCTGGATGAGCATCTACAACGTTGCCCTGCAGCACGGGGCCATCAACGGCGAGGTCGTTGCCGCTGCGTGGCTCGGCTTCCCCGTTGCCTACATTTTTGCCATGTGCTGCGACTGGTTCGTCGCCAGCCCGCTCGCCAAGGGTTTCGCCTTTAAGTACTTGGTCACGCCGGGCAAGAGCTCGCCGCTTGCCATGACGCTCGCCGTCAGCTCCTGCATGGTCGTTCCCATGGTCATCATCATGTCGCTTTACGGCGCGTGCGAGGGTCTGACGCACATGCCCGGCGGCATCCTTGCGAACCTGTATTCCGTGCCCGCGATCTGGATGATCAACATCCCGCATAATTTTGTGATGGCGCTGCCGTGGAACCTTTTGGTAGCCGGTCCGATTTCCCGCTTCGTCTTCCGTCGCGCCTTCCCTGTGGGGACGGTTTTCGAGGAGGAGCATGCCGAGCTCTTGGAGCAGGCTATGGCTTCTGAGTGCGAGTAGCTCGCTTAGGGACCTGCTGAGCGCGGGCGACTTGCTTGGTTGGAGCCCTAAGCGTGGATAGCTCGCTCGGCGACATCGCGGGCGCGAGCGGTGCGCATGACCTGAGGGCCCGTGCTGCTCCGTTGCCCGACGTGCTAGCGCGCAGACAATCTGTTGGTGCATTCGGCGGCTGCTGAAGCGTTTCGGCAGCCGCTTTTTATACGGAGTTTAAATACAACAGTCTGTTGTATTACATAGAGTGGTATATCTCTAGCAGGAAAAATGCGAGAGACGGAGCATTATGGCGTTGCTAGTAGGACTGGACGTAGGGTCGACGACGACCAAAGTTTACGCGATGCACGAGGATATGACCGAGGCGTGGTGGGGATATCGCCGCCACGGGGCGTGT
>CALHJX010000053.1:0-2526 GCA_938033385.1 uncultured Collinsella sp.
CGGTTGCCCGCGGCGTTGATCAAGTAGCGGCAGCGCACGTTGCCAACGGGGGTCGCCAGCGTAAAGCGCGCGTCGTCGCTCGAGCCTGCGACTTCAATCGCCTCTACCGGAGCGGACCGCATAAACTTCACCCCGTTGGCCACGGCGTTCTCCAGCGCGGCGATGGCAACCTCAAACGGGTCGACAAACCCAGTCGAGGGGCACCACAACGCGCACGTTGCATCGGCACTGGCGCGCGGCTCTAATTCGTGGATGCGGTCGGGTCCGACGATCGCCAGGCCATCCTGGCGCAGCTGCTCCAGATGCGCGCTGTCCTCGTCGTTAAAGCCCAATACCATCGACCCGGTGCGGCAGAACAGAAAGCCCAGCTCCTGCGACCACGTACCGTACAACTCGCAGCCACGGGCGTTGACCTGCGCCTTTACGGTGCCCGGCGCCGGATCGTAGCCGGCGTGCACCAAGCCGCCGTTGGCCTTCGACGCGCCCAGCGCGATGTCGTTGGCCGCCTCGACGACGCAAATGGACAGGTCAAACCGCGCGAGCTGCCGCGCGATGGCGCATCCGGTGATGCCCGCGCCGACAATCGCGATATCAAACGTTTCCGTCACAGTGCCTCCCAGATGAGTTGACAGGCTGTCAATAAGACTATCCTACGGTCTACACACCCCCAGCGCGGCGGCAATGCGGCGAACAGCCCCGCAACACCCGCCAACGGCAGGCGAGGGGAGACCCGGCAACGTCGACAACCTCGTCTGCCGACAACTACGGCAACCGTTCGTCTCGATCTGTAACAGTTAGACGAGGATTTGGGTTCCAGACGTTACAGATTGAGACGTTAGTCTGGCGGGCCCTCCGTTTGTCTCGATCTGTAACATCTAGACCCGGATTCCGCTCCCACCTGTTACAGATTGAGATGTTTGTGTCCGCGCCAGCCCCGCCCCTAGCCGTGGTCCCATATAAACAAACCCCGTGGTAAACTTGACCGAACTGTTAATATTCCGAAAGGTACCTGCAATGTCCAAGTACATCTCCGAGCTCATGTCGCCGCAGCTTATGGGCGTCGTCTATGCCTTCGTTGGCTTTATCATCGCCCTGTATGTGCTGTCGGTCGTCTATGTGTTCATCGACGCTCGCCGCCGCGGCGCCAGCGCCTACGTGGCATGGGGCATCATCGCCCTCATCCCGTTTGTAGGCCTCATCGCCTACCTGGTCCTGCGCCCGCACTCCTATGCGTCCGACCGCGAGGAGCAGGAACTGGACATGGCCCTGCGCGAGCGCCAGCTTGCCCAGTACGGCACCTGCCCGCAGTGCGGCGCACCCATCGAGAAGGACTTCGTCGTCTGCCCGGTGTGCGATACCCAGGTTCGCAATGTCTGCCCCAGCTGCCATCGCCCGCTCGATGCGCACTGGAAGGTCTGCCCCTACTGCCGAACTCGCATTCAGTAACGCATCCATCGCCGGGTCGGCCGCAAGCCGCAAGCCACGCACGCCCCGCAGCCCCGCGCCCACACGATGAAGCATGCGTAGAAAATCGCCCGCCGTGCCATTAAGGGGCGGCGGGCGCTTGTATACCAAGGCAACCTGCCTATAATGATGCAAGTCAAAAACGCCGAGCGCATCGCACGCACTTGCATCAGGCATCCGAGAGGAGAAAACATACCCATGAAGGCACTCTACAATGACGGTTCGGTGGCCGAGCTCCCGCAGGACGAGGTTACGCACGTCATCCGCCACTCCGCCGCGCACATCATGGCGCAGGCCATCAAGCGCCTGTACCCCGAGGCCGACTTTGCCTACGGCCCCGCGACCGACAACGGCTTCTACTACGACGTTGACCTGCCCGAGGGCGTCAAGATCAGCGAGGACGACTTCCCCGCGATCGAGGCCGAGATGAAGAAGATCGTCAAGGAGAACCTCAAGTTTTCCGTGTACGAGAAGCCCCGCGCCGAGGCCATCGCCCTTATGGAGGAGCGCGGCGAGAAGTACAAGGTCGAGCACATCGGCGACCTGGACGACGACGCCCGCATCACCTTCTACCAGCAGGGCGACTACATCGACATGTGCGTCGGCCCCCACATCTGCTACACCAAGGCTCTGAAGGCGTTTAAGCTCACCGGCGTCTCGGGCGCCTACTGGAAGGGCGACAAGGACAACAAGATGCTCACCCGCATCAACGGCGTCGCCTTTGCCACCAAGGAAGAGCTCGACGAGCACATGCACATGCTGGAGGAGGCCAAGAAGCGCGACCACCGCAAGATCGGTCGCGAGATGGACCTCTTTATGATGCGCGACGAGGCCCCCGGCTTCCCGTTCTTCCTGCCCAACGGCATGATCCTTAAGAACACGCTGCTGGACTACTGGCGCGAGATCCACCACAAGGCCGGCTACGTGGAGATCTCCACGCCGCTCATCATGAACAAGCAGCTGTGGAAGACCTCGGGCCACTGGGACCACTACAAGGACAACATGTACTCCACCGTCATTGACGACGAAGAGTACTGCATTAAGCCCATGAACTGCCCGGGC
>CALHJX010000054.1:0-17838 GCA_938033385.1 uncultured Collinsella sp.
AGCGGCCAAGGCGTCTACCAAGCCGGCGACCAGCTCACGGTTGTTAGATGTCACCAAGTCGATGCCGCCGTCGGCAACGTCGCGGTCGAGCAGCACGACGGGCAGGCGTCCCGCTGCCGCGGCGATCGCCTCATCATTGCCTCCGCAGGTGTTGACGACCAGGCCGTCCGCGCCGGCATCGATAAGTCTGGTGAGCGACTCTGCTTCCTTAGCGGGATCGTTGCCGCTAATGGCCGTCATAAGCGAGCAGCCGCGCGCGGCGGCACTGGCGGAAAGTCCTTCGAGCATGGCGCTCGAGAATGGGTTGGCGATGTCGGCCAAGATCACGCCGATGAGATTGGTGCGCGAGGAGCGCAGATTGCGTGCGGCGGCACGCGGGCGATAGCCGGTGCGCTCGATGACCTCGGCAATGCGGGCACGGGTCTCCTCGGTCATTTGCCCGGGACGGTTGTTGAGATAGCGCGAGACCGTGGCCGGACTCACGCCCGCCTCGACGGCAATGTCCTTGATTCTCATCTGCGCCATAGCGCACCCCGTTTCCCCATAGTCGGCAGCCTGAGCCATTTTAGGCATTTTTTAAAAATCTCAGTTGCAAAACGCTGTAGGTGAGCAGCATCGTTTTTGCGTCTCGAGCAGATGCGATAATGGGCTAGATAGCCGAGTCTTTGGACAGCTCAAAATAGTCGGGATGCAAGGCGATAACCGGACCTTGCTCTTCGGGCATCAGGTGCAGGTGTGTCTCTGCCAGATAGCTCGCCGCGTCGGTATCGCCCCTCTTAATGGCCTCGAGAATCCGGCGATGCTGCCGACGAATCGGCTCCCAATCCAAATCCTGCGACACCATACGCAACCAGTTGTATCGCTCAAAATGCGTGTTGATGCTCTTCATCCAATCCCACAACATGTGACGACCGGCAATCTCAAAACATGTCTCATGGAACAGGTTATCCAGGTCAAAGAAACGGCGCGTTTCGCCATGGTCGAGCGACTCGGACTCGGTAAGAATCTGCTCGAGCCGCTGCTTTTGCTCGGGCGAGGCGGCCGAACAGCATTTAATAAGCACGCTTCTCTCGAGCTTCTCGCGCAAGAAACAAGCGTTCTCAGCGCGTTCCATGCTGATCTTAGAGACGTAGGTGCCGCTTTTGGGACGCGTTTCCACCAGCTCCTGCTCGCGCAGACGCACAAAGGACTCGCGAATGGGTGTGCGCCCGATTCCCGTCTCTTTTTCCAGACCAATCGCCGAAAGGCGCGTGCCGGGCTTGAGCTCGGCATAGATGATCTTGGAGCGCAATGCGTTGTATGCCTGATCTTGCAGGCTCTGATAATGCTGGTGCTGTTCCATAAAGCCCTCGGATAAACCCTCGGTTAGTCGAATACCACCATGCAATACTATCGCATCGACACGCCCCAGCTCCCAATCAGTCTTTTTGGGACGGGGCTCTTTTAGCTACCCTGGCCCGCAGATCGGCCCCCTTGCCACAAAAGTGGCCCATCTACTACGTTAACACGGATAGCCTCGGCCATACCGAAAACCGTGAAAACAAAACCGCAGGTAGACAGCTTGTCGATTTTCGAAAAAGCCGACTATGGTTGACCCCTGCGGCTTAAACGTAGTAGATAGGCCCTTTTCGTGGCGCAGCACTACTGCACCCCAAATTGGCACCCCGAGCCCTCGTGAGTTGCCAACAAGCTGTTCGCCCAGCGCTTTATCCGCGCGGCATTTGGAAAATAGCACCACCGCAAAACCCGCGAGTAGCGCTTACTTTGCTATATCTCACTATACTTTGCTATATCTTGCTATACTTTGTTATATCTTGCTATACTTTGTTATATCTTGCTATATCTTGAGCAAAGGTGGCTCACATGCAAACAAACCCTTTTAAGCCCACAGCAGGTAAAACACCTCCCACGATTATCGGCCGCGAAGATGTGCTCGAAGAATTCAATGAGGGCCTCACCAACGGGCCTGGTGCCCCTGGGCGCCTAATGCGCATAGCCGGCGTCCGTGGAACGGGCAAGACGGTCCTCCTTGACGAGTGCTCACGTTTGGCGCAAAGCCGTGGCTGGACGGTCATAAAAGAGGTCGCAACCGAGGGACTTTGCCAGCGCATTCTCGAACAGCTGCAGCCCAAATTCCAGGCCAAACACGCCAGATTTGAGCCCACCGTAGCTGGCATATCCATCGGCAGCATAGATATTGAGCGAATCGGCCCATCGCTACGCGACGCCATGAGACAGACAATATCCAAGAATGGAAATGGCCTGCTCATCACTCTCGACGAGGTTCAAGACGCAGAGCTCGATGAGATCCGAACGCTCTCCATTGCGATTCAGCAGGTTATCGGCGAAGACCTTGATATCGCCTTTGTTTTTGCTGGGCTTCCTTCGAAGATTGAAAGCATCATCAACGGAAAGACACTTACGTTTTTGCGCCGTGCCCTCCCCTTTGACCTGAAGGCTGTGGCAGTAACCGAAGTGTCGTACTCCCTCGAGGAAACCATTGAAGCGTCTGGCATGGAGTTGCAGCCAGGTATTGCCGGCCAACTTGCCGAGGCAACGCAAGGTTATCCTTTCATGATCCAACTCGTTGGATACTACGCATGGCAGTTGGCAAGACGCGCACATACACCGATTATTGGAGAAGAAGAAGCCGAGCGCGGCATTGCAACGGCACGCGAACGCTTCTGTGCCATGGTGATTGAGCCCGCGCTACAGCGCATTCCGCCCACGTGCATCGCTTATCTGCTGAGCATGGCATCTTTGGGGCAGACGAGCTCGACCAGCATGGTTGCCGATGCCCTAAACAAAACGCCTCAACAGGTGAGTTCCGTCCGCAGCCGCCTGTTAAGAGAATCGATTATCGAGGCTCCCTCGTACGGCAAGGTCTCATTTGCCATCCCCTACATGCGCGACTACCTCTACGAGCACAAAGCCGAACTGGAAGTTGAACTGTAGAAACGGCAACTGCCCTGCAAGACGAAAACCGTTTTCGTACGGATTTAAAGCAGACGTAAACGATTTTCGTCTTGATTTGCGTACGGAATTAAGACGTAAATTGCGCTTTCGTACGCTTATTACCAGACGCAAATTGTTTTCGTCCGGCCATGCGTCCCCAATCTAGACGAAAAGAGCCCCGAGCTCGTTCAAAAATCGGGGCTCGATGTAAGTTCTAGGGTGTCAGAAGTTACATCAGCCGCTTACGACCGCTCTGTCTATCTCTCCGAGCGGGACGGGCGCCGATGCCCTGATCTCTGCCATGTCGAGGTGCGAGATCAAATCCTTGGCGCGCTCGCCGGAGTGGTATGCCTTGTTCGGCGCCACCTTCCTGTAGAGCTTCTTGAGCTTCGTCTTCCCCTTGTTGCCCGGCGGCATCTCCGTCTCAGGTGGCAGCCCTAGGAAGGACAGGACGCCGGGCAGGTCGCACAGCATCACGTCCTCGATGTCGGCCTTGGCCGCCAGGTCGACGACTCTCTGCGCTGTCGGCGAGATGTTCGGGGTGCTGCTACCGCCCGCTGGTTCGGAAGCTGGCGGGCAGTAGCGGCAGTAGCGGTGTGGCTCGATAGGCCCGAATATCCGTAAGGAAGGTGCTCGCTCTCATATGTGCTGATATGCCTCGCCTCGCGAACCTTGGGATGCTTCCTGAGGTAATCCCTCAATTCGAGCCACTCTTTATGCTCATAACGCTTCGAAATCGTTTCCCCGTCGACAGTTTCCTTCACATAATGGTATGTTCGAACGCCTTCGAACTTGCCGAACCCGTTCTCGACGCTGAAGTTTCTGAACCAGCGCGAAAACCCATTCGGGTCCATGAAGTTGACTTGGGGATGCCTGTCTTTCGTTCGTTCGAATGAGTGGACGAGCGGAGTGCCTTTGACTTGTTCCAGGCCGAAGGCTTCCATTTCGCGGGCCTGCTCCTTTTCCAGAATTCGAGATACGACGTCAGCGTCTCGCTTATCGAGATCCTCCGCACGCTTTTCTTGCTTTTGGGCGAGCGAACGCTTCGATCGGCCGCGAACTGCTGCTCAATGAGGATGCTTCTGTTCTCGACGGAGTCATCGGACCACGTCATCCCGAGGGCTTCTGCCCTTCTCATGTCGGTGTCGAGCATGAGCATCACGCATGTGATGTGCGCGTCCGGTTCTCGATTGAGTAGGATGTCGAGTAGGCGAGCGGCGTGATGGTTCCTTCGCGGTTGTCGTGGAACTTTTTTGCGTACGAGCCGACGGTGTCCCTCGATTTTTGGACGTAGGTGCCGCTGTTGAGTTCTGCCTTGTAGGCTTCGAGTGCGGCGTCGACCTCTCGGCTTTTGGTGGTATGTATGGTCTGCCACGGCGAATAGCGGTATTTGCCCGTGACCGGATCCTTGCCGAGGCTGTGACGGTAGCGCCACGTGTATTTGTCGCGGCGTTGCTTCGTTCCTTTGCCTATGACGAGAGGTCGGTCGTTCATCGTGTTCCTTGCCTGAAGTGCCTGAGAATCGCGCTCGGTTGCGCGGAATGGCGCAAAGGGCTGGGGCGGGTGGGCATTACCCTTGGTGGTGGGCCCTGCGTGGGGTCACACCCCAAGGGTAATGCTCCGCCTGACCGCTTTCAAGCTCGTTGTGGGTCGAATTTGGGTCGAATTATTCCGCGTACTTTTCTTTCGTAAATCTATGAAAACATCAAATGACCTGGAGTTATATTGACTTCAATTTGGGTCGAAATGTCTGAATGAAACAACGTCGTAGCGACCTCATAACCCGAAGGTCGGTGGTTCAAATCCGCCCCCCGCGACCATGAAACTTCAGGTCGGAAGCATAAAAGCTCCCGACCTTTTTCTTTGTCTAGGGGTTTCGGCATCTCTCGTTCTTTGGGTATCTCGAGGCGGGCAATCAGATAGATGCTTACGAGTATCATAGGGTCTTTTTACGTCGCGGTCGTGTCTCGTACTGGTGCGCCGCTCTTTGTGGGACGTGTCACTTTGCCATAGGTTGTCCGGCGGCGGGGCGCAGGTCGTTCCCCGTGGCGTCGCTCCTTTCGACGCTACGCTGCCTGGCTACTCGTTCCACTGGTGCTTTTTCATGTCGACGCAGCCGTTGTCTCGGAAGGCGACTCCTTCCTCCGTCAGTAGTGCTCGCTGGTCGGGGAAGTTTGGCGCGAGGCGTCCCGCGTGGTTGACGACGCGGTGGCAGGGATAATCGCCGTAGCGATCCGCCTCGCTCAGCACCGCTCCGACCAGGCGAGAGTTTTTCTCCCTGCCGATGAGGCGCGCTATCTGACCGTACGAGGCGACGCATCCCGCCGGAATCTCTGCCACGACAGAGAGAATCTCATAAACCAAATCTTCGTCCAGGACTTTTCCCATCGTATCGCTCCCGTGTTCGCTTTTGCCTTCGGGGGCGCGGCGCCGATCACCCGTGCTGCGATTTTCGCAGCTCCCCTTACCGAAGCATCGAGGGAAAGCGCGTGCGTGTCAAGGTTGCCTGGTCCAGTTGCTGGCTCGATGCCTCGAGATGTTCGCCTCAAGTGCGACCTGCCCCTATTGGAAAAGGATGCCGAAGATGTATTTGGTGATGGCGGAGCGGCGGATGACCCCCACGAGTTTGCCCTCGTCATCAACCACAGGAAGCTTCTTGAACTTCTTCTTCGCCAGCAGCGCGGCGACGCGGGCGATGCTCTGCTCGGGACGGGCACACACTACCTGGCGCGTCGCGAAATCCATGACGCAGCGATCCTTCAGGTCTTCGATGCGCTGCTCAAGGCTCTGATCGTCGAAGTACAGCATGGACGCGTCGCCGCCCGTGAAGATGGTGTGAGCGCGATGCTGCGCGATGGCTCCCATGACATCGCCGTCGGAGATGAACCCGACCACCTGGTTGCGCTCATCGATTACGGGCATGCTGCTCACCTCGTTTTCGGCGAGCATGCGCACCACGTCGGAAATCGTGCAATCCTGCGTGCAGGTGAACGGCTCTTCAATCATGATGCTCGAAACGGGCGTCCCCTCGAGCTCGAGCGGGATGCGCTCGGACAGAATCTCGGACATCGCTTATGCCTCCTTCGTTTTCGGTGCGGTTTTCTTGGTGCGCACGCTGAATATGGCGCAGATAAGGGAAACGAGGCCGATTGCCGCGCACACCTTGTAAGCGACGCCCGCGCCCACGGCGGTGGCTACTTGGATGCTCGCATCGACGCCGGCCGACGCGGTGACGCTTGTCATGACCGTGATGATGAGCGCCGTGCACAAACCGCCGGCGACCTGGCGGCCGGTGTTCGCGATGGCGTTGCCGTGGGCGATCATGTCATTTTTCAAGGCATTGACACCCCATGTGTTCACCGGCATGTTCGCGAGCGACTGGCCGGCGGACTGCAGCATGCAGAACAGCGCAACCACCAAGATGGGCGTGTTTACCGTCGAAAGCGAGAGCAGGAACAGGGCGCCGGTCATGAGGGCCAGGCCGACGATCGAGATGGCACGCGGACCGAACTTGTCGAACACCACGCCGGAGATAGGGCTGATGATGATGCCCACCGCCGCGGCGGGAAGCATGGCCATGCCGGTTTCGAAGGCCGAAGCGCCAAGCGAGGTTTGCAGCAGCAACGGCAACAGCGTGTTGGTGACCAGGCATGCGGCGTTGATGAGCGTGACGATGATGGCGGCCACGCGGAACTCGCGCGTCTTGAGCGTGCCCAGTTGAAGCAGCGGGTCCTCGATTTTGCCCTGGCGTACGACGAACAGCACCAAGCACACGACACCCGCGACGATCGAGCCGAGCACCACGGGGTTGCCCCAACCCATCGACGAGGCGCTCGAGAACCCGTAGAGAAGTCCGCCGAAGGCGATGGTGGAGAGGACGACCGAGGGCAGGTCGAGCTTGGGGTTCTTCAGCTCGCCCACGTTTTTCAGCATGAACACGCCCAGCACCAGCACGAGAATTGCGAGGGGGACGATGGCGCCGATCATGGTGCGCCAGCCGTACGTGTCGATCACCGCGCCGCCTACGACGGGGCCGACCGCGGGACCCGCCGACATGACGATGCCCGCCATGCCCATAGCCGTTCCTCGTTTCTCGACGGGGAACACCAGCATGGGAACCACCGAGACAAGCGGCATGAGCACGCCTGAGCCCGCCGCTTGCAACACGCGACCGATGATGAGGAACAGGAAATCAGGGGCTGCGGCGCACAGCAGCGTGCCCAGCGCGAACACCAGCGTCGCCCCGAAGAATAGCGCGCGGGTGCTGAACTTGTCGATAAGGAACGCCGAAACGGGGACCATGATGCCGCTCACCAGCGGGTATATGGACATGATCCACTGGGCAGTCGAGGCATCGATGGCGAAATCGGACATGATGACCGGCAGCGCAGGCGACATCACCGTTTGGTTCAGTAGCGCCAAGAAGGCACCCAGGACGACGACCGCGACGATGCGGATCTGGGTACCGGTAATGCGCCCATTGGCGGGCGCGACCGTACAATTATCAGACATAAGCTTCCTTCGTATCTATTCGATTCTTCGCCGAAGGCGCGCCGGCCCACGGGCGAAATAACATGCACGTGCTATGCGTGCATCAGATACGACAGGAAGAAAGCGGCTGCTCAGAGCGCACTTGGGGAACAACAGGAGAGGCTCCGTATACCAGGGGCCGCCGAATTGCGATGTATGCTTTGGTCAAATTCTTCATAGCGGGGAGGTATTCTAGCAGCCGTCTTCGCCCCTTTCAAGGGATGTAACCCAGACGTTGATTTTCTTCACCGAGGCGCCATCGTTGACGGGTGGCGTGCTTCTCTATCGCCACACCGCGGGGCGAGGGAACGCCGCGGCGAGCTTGTACATCGGCTATGTGTGCAGCTGCGAGCGTGTCGCCGGTGCGCGCTGGGCGCCAGTCCGATCCGGCCGGCTCTTGCCGACGGTCGGTCGCCGTCCTCCTCCATCTCCGCCTGCTCTGTTTTTGCTCGGCTCCCTTGTCGTATCATGGACGGACGAGAATTGAGCGAAGGCGGTACGTATGAACATCCAGATATTCGGCACGAAGAAAAGCTTCGATACTAAGAAGGCGCAGCGCTATTTCAAGGAACGTCGTGTGAAGTTCCAGTTCATCGACTTGAAGGAAAAGGGGATGAGCAAAGGCGAGCTCGAAAGCGTGGCGCGCGCCGTCGGCGGGATCGACGCTGTGATCGATCCAAAGGCGAAAGATGCCGACACGGTTGCGCTCGTACAGTATCTTGCTGCCGACCAGAAGTTCGAAAAGGTGCTCGATAACCAGCAGATTCTTCGTGAGCCCATCGTTCGCAACGGCCGCCAGGCAACCGTTGGCTACGAGCCTGACGTGTGGAAGGGCTGGGAATAAAGTGAAGCGCCCACGCCCGTGGTTTTATCCACGGACGCGGGCGCTTGCGTAAGACGTCTCTTGTCGTTTGAGTGGAGCGCCCCGGCGGCGCTGAACAACGCGCCCCGGTGACGTGGCTGAACTCGGGGCTCTTTGTGCCGCGCATCTATGAGAGGAGATATTTGATGCGCATGGGCGCTACTCCATGTAGCCACCCTGAATGGCGGAAACTGCATGCTCGGTAAAGAACTTGAGCGTGCCGGAGGTATAGCGATTAGCCTTGGGCTTCCAAGCGGCTCGGCGCTCGGCCAGGACGGCGTCGACCTCGGCCGCCTCCATCTCCTTGCCGGCGATGCCCACGATGGACAGCGAGCGCTCGGGGATGTTGATCTGGATCAGGTCGCCTTCCTCGATCAGGGCAATCGGGCCGCCCACGGCAGCCTCGGGCGAAACGTGTCCGATAGCCGGGCCCTTGGAGGCGCCGGAGAAGCGGCCATCGGTGATCAGGGCAATGCTCGCACCCAGCTCGGGATCGCTGGCGATAGCCTCAGTGGTGTAGAACATCTCGGGCATTCCGGAACCCTTGGGGCCCTCATAGCGAATGATGACAGCATCGCCGGGTTTGACCTCGTGCGTCAGGACGGCGCGGATGGCGTCCTCCTCGCAGTCGAACGGACGGGCCTTGAGCGTAGCCTGGAACATCTCACGCGGAACGACGGTGTGCTTGACGACGGCGCCCTCGGGGGCAAGGCTGCCGTGAAGGATGGCGATGGAGCCATCGGTGCCGAAAGCCTGGTCAAACGGGCGAATGATGTCCTCGCGCTTGAGGTTCCACTTCTCCAGGTAACGGCCGCACTTCTCGTAATAGCCGTTATTCTTGAGGTCCTCGAGGTTCTCGCCGAGAGTCTTGCCGGTGACAGTCATAACGTCGAGGTGGAGCATCGACTTGATCTCCTCCATGATGCGCGGCACACCGCCCGCATAATAGAAGAACTGCGCCGGCCACTCGCCTGCGGGACGAACGTTGAGCAGGTAGTGGGCGCCACGGTGCAGACGATCGAAGTCGTCGGCGGACATCTCGATGCCAAACTCACGGGCGATTGCGGGGATGTGCAGCAGGGAGTTGGTGGAACCAGAGATGGCGCCGTGGACCATGATGAGGTTCTCGAAGGATTCCTTGGTCACGATGTCACGCGGACACAGGTTGTGCTCGGAGAGCCACACGGACTGGCGGCCGGCCTCGCGCGCAAACTCACGCAGGTCGGAGCTGGTAGCGGGCAGCAGGGCCGTGCCGGGGAGCATAAGGCCCAGGGCCTCGGCGGTAACCTGCATGGTCGACGCGGTGCCCATAAACGAGCAGGCGCCGCAGCTGGGGCATGCGTTGTGCTTGGCAAACTCAAGCTCCTCGCGGGAGATCTCGCCGCGCTCGTAGCGGGCAGAAATCGCGCCGAGCTGCTCCAGGGTCAACAGATCGGGACCGGCATCCATGACACCGCCGGTAACGACGATGGAGGGGATGTTGATGCGGCCCATGGCCATAAGGTTCGCAGGCAGGCCCTTATCGCAGCTGGCAACAAAGACGCCGGCGTCGAACGGGGTGGCCTTGGCATGAATCTCGATCATGTTGGCGATCATGCCGCGACTGGGCAGCGAGTAGTTGATGCCGTCGTGGCCCTGGGCCTCGCCGTCGCAGATATCGGTGCAGAAGTAACGGGCACCATGACCGCCAGCCTCGGCAACGCCGGCACGGACCTCCTCGACCAACTCAAACAGGCCGGCAGAACCCGGATGCGAGTCGCCGAACGTCGACTCGATAATGACCTGCGGCTTGTCCAGATCCTCGATGGACCAGCCAGAGCCCAGACGCAGCGGGTCCATCTCGGGGCTGATGGTGCGGAACTTGCCGGAACGCGGCTGCAGCTTGGCAACCAGGTCGGCTGCCTCCTGCTGAATCTGTGCCTTGGTCTTCTCGTCCATGATGCTCTCCTCTTTTGATTTGAACGGTTGTACCAATCGTTGGATAATGAATCAGGTGTAAATGGGTACCGAGCGATGCGCTCGGCAAAAGATGCTTAGCCACGCGAACTAGGCGAAGAACGAAATCACCAGGGCGCAGGCAAGACCCGAAAGGCCGATGAGCGTCTCCATAACGGTCCAGGACTTGAGGGTGGTCTTCTCGTCAATCTCCAGGAACGAGGAGCACATCCAAAAACCGGCATCGTTGACGTGCGAGAGGGCCGTGGCACCGCCGCAGATAGCACGCATGGCGGCCGAGCACGCAACCAACGACCAGGTCGTCTGTATCAAAGAGCTCCGCGACGAATCCGAGCGCCTGGCCGAGGCCGGTGAGGATTACTCCGCCGCCGACACCGCGTTCCACAATGCCATTGCCGAGAGCTCCGGAAACCTCGTCGTTCCCCGCCTGATGGGCGTGTTCAAGGCATCCGTCCCCCTCTTTATCGACGTGACCGGCAAAAAGCTCGTCGAGGAAACTATCCGCACGCACCGCGATGTGGCCGACGCCATCGCCGCGCGCAATCCCACCGCCGCGCACGACGCGATGTATCTGCACCTGGTGTATAACCGCAACATGATTGCGGAGGGAGCAGAAGCAAAAGGCATTTAGGGCCCGACAATAATCTTTCTTTGGCAAAACGCAGGCGGCGGCTGCCCAACACACAGGGCAGCCGCCGCTTTTTGCAATCGATTGGTGCAAAGGGGTTGACTAGAGCTCGCAGGCAACCTTGTAGCCGTCGCCGATGGCATCGCGGATGTTGCCGCACTTGTTGGCGTCGCCCAGCACGTGGGTGGTAACGCCGGCAGCGGCAAGGTCGTCGGCCAACTTGGTATTGGGACGATAGCCCATGGCAAGCACCAGCGTATCGGCACCGGTGATGGTGTGGACCTCGCCGTCCTTTTCGTAGCTGATAGTGTCCTCGGTAATCTCGGTCACCTTGGCCTCTGTCAGCACATGAACGCCCTTGGAGAGCATGCGCGTGATAAGCACCGCGCGACCGGCACCACCCTCGTTGGCGGCGAGTGTCTTGGTCATCTCGATGACGGTGACATCGCGATTGGCCGGCGACAGGTCGTTGACCAGCGGGGCCAGGTAATCTGCCGTCTCGCAACCGACGGTGCCGCCGCCCACGATGACGATCTTCTTGCCCGGGAAAGCCTTGCCACCCAGCAGGTCGTCAGCCGTCATAACCTGCTTAAAGCCCTGCATGAAGGCCGGAGCGATGGGCTCGGCGCCATAAGCCAGGACAACCTCGTAGCCCGCGTAGTCGCGTTGAATGTCCTCGGCAGTAAGCTCGGTACCAAATGCGCACTTCACGCCGGCCTCGGCCAGGCGACGATACTGATACTTGATCACGCGGGTGAGTTCCTGCTTTGCCGGCGGAACGGCCGCGATGCGCATCTCGCCGCCCGGCTCATCCTGCTTGTCAACGAGCACCACGTTGTGGCCGCGCTTGGCGGCAATGTAGGCTGCCTCCATGCCCGCAGGACCGGCACCCACAACCAGCACGTTCTTGGCCTCGGCGGCAGGCTCGTAGCCAGCCTCGTCGCGCTCCACGTCCGGGTTGACGGTGCAGGAAATGCGCTTGCCAAACATGATACCGTTCAGACAGCGCAGGCAGCCGATGCAGGGGCGGATGTCGTCGGCGTTGCCGGCAGCGGCCTTATTGCAGAACTCGGCATCGCACAGATTGGCGCGGCCCATCATGCAGATGTCGGCAGCGCCGTCCTCGATCAGCTCCTCGGCGATCCAGGCCTCGTTGATACGTCCGACGGTGGCGACGGGAATGTTGACGTGCTTTTTGATCTCGCGCGAGCAGGCGGCATGCGAGGCCTGCTGCGTACCGGCGGCGGGAATCGCGGAGCCGCGCTTGATGGTGGTACCGCCCGACACGTGAATCATGTCGACGCCGGCCTTCTCCAGACGGCGCGAGACATAAATCATGTCATTGAGGGTCAGGCCGCCATCGGTGTACTCATCGCCCGAGATGCGGACGTCGATGATAAAGTCCTTGCCGCAGCGCTCGCGAATCTCGGCGATGACCTCGAGCAAGAAGCGCATGCGAGCGTCGAGCGAGCCGCCGTACTCATCGGTACGCTTGTTGTAGAGCGGGGTTAAAAAGCCGCCGAGCATGCCGTGGGCGTGCGCCGCATGGACCTCGACGCCATCGACGCCAGCCTTCTGCATACGCACGGCAGCGTCGCCAAACTGATGCGTGAGCTCGTGGATCTCATCGACCGTAATGGGGCGCGGCGCCTCGCGGGCATAGGACGGGCCCACAAAGGACGGAGCGATCAGGCGCGGCGTACCCGGAATGTTAAAGGCCATGTAGGCGGGGTGGAAGAGCTGCGGCATGATCTTGCAGCCGTACTCGTGCACGGCCGCGGCGAGCTTTTCCCAACCGGGGATAAACGTGTCGTCGTAGCAGCACATGTCACCCGGCAGATAGGTATAGGTGGGCTCAACCGTCACGACCTCGGTGATGATCAGGCCAACGCCGCCCTTGGCACGGGCACGGTAATGATCGACCAAGTCGTCGGTCACATAGCCATGATCGGCCAGGTTGGTGGACACCGGCGGCATAAAGACGCGGTTCTTGACCTCGGTCGTACCGACCTTGATCGGGCTAAAGAGCATCGGATAGGCGGAAGACTCCATACAGGGTTCCTTTCGTTTAAGCCGCTCGGCGGCAGTTGCTAACGTACCTATCGTATCAGCAACCGCCGTATCCGCGGCCAAACATACCCAAACGCCGGTCGGCTAATGAATACCGCGGCCCAAGTCTTCGGCGATTTTGTCTACGCCCTTAAGTGCGGCGCACGTCTTTTTGTTGGAGCAATGCCCCGTGCAAACGCCACCCTGAGCGCAGTCGGCGCAGGTGCCCTTGCGGTAGACGCGCACGCATACCGCGACAAACGCAACGCCGATAACAGCCAGTACAACAATATCGATAGGTGCCATAGCAAGCCTCCTCTAGTTAACCATCACTTACTTTACCCCATTCTCCACCTACCAAATAGGGACGGTTTATTTTGGTCGGTTTTATCTGCGGAAACGCCATATCTCCCCCACCAAAAAGCCCGAGTGTCGCTGGGACACCCGGGCTCGTGGAAAGGGGTTAATCCTTATTCGGACTTAAGCGGAAACTGCGGCGGAAGCAGTGTTGGTCTCGTCCTCGTCGGTCCATGCATGCTTGGGCATGGGACGGAAGATCTGGAAGAGCATCGCAACCAGCAGCACGATGGCCACAATCGTCCAGATACCAAACTGTCCAAGAACAAGCAAGTTGTAGAACTGGTTGATGAACAGGCCGATCACCCAAGCGAAGGCGCACTCGTAACCGATGGCGATCGCAGTCCACTTGCCGGAATCCATCTGGTTGCGGATGGTGCCAATGGCGGCAAAGCACGGAGCGCACAGCAGGTTGAAGGCGCCGAAGGCAACGCAAGCGCCCATGGTGGGGAACATGCCGGCAAACGCGGTCCACAGGCTCGGGTCGGTCTCGCCCGCGTCGGCGACGGACAGCAGCGAGCCGGCGGTGGCGACGACGTTCTCCTTGGCGACGAGGCCAGAGACAGTCAGCGCGGTGGCCTGCCAGGTGCTAAAGCCGAGCGGGGCGAAGATCCAAGCGACCAGGTTGCCCAGCATGGCAAGCACGGAGTAGTCCATAAACTCCTCGGGGATGCCGTCCATCGCAGGCAGGAAGCCAAAGGAACCGTTATAGCTACCAAAGTTGGAGAGGAACCAAACGACGACGGTGGACGCAAAGATGACCGTGCCGGCCTTCTTGATAAAGGCCCAGCAGCGCTCCCACACGTGCAACGCCCAGGAACGGATCGCCGGGAAGTGGTAGGCAGGAAGCTCCATGACAAACGGGGTCGGACGGCCGGCGAAGAGCTTGGTCTTCTTGAGCATGAGGCCCGAGGCGATGACGGCGAAAACGCCCAGGAAGTAGAAGAGCGGGCTGATCCACGCGGCGGTGGTGGAAGAATCGCCGATGATGGAACCCATGAGCAGGGCGATGATCGGCAGCTTAGCGCCACAGGGAATGAACGTGGTGGTCATGACCGTCATGCGGCGGTCCTTCTCGTTCTCGATGGTCTTGGTGGCCATGACGCCGGGGACGCCGCAGCCCGAGGACACGAGCATGGGGATAAAGGACTTACCGGACAGGCCAAAGCGGCGGAACACGCGGTCCATGATAAAGGCGACGCGGGCCATGTAGCCGCAGTCCTCCAGGAAGGACAGCATCACGAACAGCAGGAACATCTGCGGCACAAAGCCGAAGATGGCGCCCAGGCCGCCAACGATACCGTCGCAGACCAGCGAATCGACCAGGCCACCGTCCTCGGTGCCACCCGCCACGAGGGCGTCGTGCACCATGGTGGTGATACCCGGGACATAGGGGCCGTACTGTGCCGGGTCGACCGAGTCGGCGTCGTCACCCGCGGCCTCGACAGCCTCATCGTAAGCATCGCGGCCCTGACCGAGCACATACCAACCGTCGGTGCCAAAGAGCTGATCGTTGGTGAAGTCGGTCACCGTTCCGCCCAGGGTGGAAACGGCGATGTAGTACACGCAGAACATGATGACCACAAAGATCGGCAGGCCCAGGATACGGTTGGTAACCACACGGTCGATCTTCTCGGAGGTGCTCATCTTGGCCGGGGCCTTGGTGAGGCACTCGTCGATGATGTGTGCGATCACGCCGTAGCGCTCACCGGTGATGATGGACTCGGCATCGTCGTCGCAGTCCTGCTCGCACTGGGCGACCAGCTCCTCCACGCGAGCGGCCTTCTCCTTGGTGAGGTTGATGAGTTTGCAGGCGTCTGCATCACGCTCGAACAGCTTGACGGCGTAATAGCGGCGTTTGTTGGCGGGAACGCTCGCCGGAAGGTTATTCTCGATGTGCGTCAGAACGTCCTCGATGGAGGAATCGAACTTGTGCTCCGGCACCTGGCCCTTGGAAGCAGCAGACTTCTTGACCTGCTCGAACAGCTCCTTGATACCCTTGTTCTTAAGAGCCGAGATCATCATGACCGGGCAGCCGAGCTTCTTGGAGAGCTTGTCCGTGTCGATCTTGTCGCCGTTCTTCTCGACCAAGTCGGCCATGTTGAGGGCAACAACCACGGGCAGGCCGGTCTCGATAACCTGAAGCGCCAGGTACAGGTTACGCTCGAGGTTGGTGGCATCGACAACTTGGACGACAACATCGGGCTCGCCGCTCATGAGGTAATCGCGCGAGCATTGCTCCTCGGGGCTGTAGGGGGAAAGCGAGTAGATGCCAGGGAGGTCCGTGATGGTAACGTTCTTGTCGCTTAGGAGCTTGGCTTCCTTTTTCTCAACCGTGACGCCGGGCCAGTTGCCAACGTAGCCGTTGGCGCCGGTGATCAGGTTGAAAAGCGTGGTCTTGCCGCAGTTGGGGTTACCCGCCAGCGCGACATGGATCTGAGAATCCGCCATTCAATCCTTCTTCCTTGTGTGCCTGCGCTGCTTTCTCCGCGCAGGCTGGATAATGTGCTTCAAAGATGCTGCATTAAGTTAGAAATATCTAACTTTATCTGCAGAAATATACGCCGCGAGCCCTTACTGGACCTCGACGACGGCCGCCTCCTCCTTGCGGATGGAAAGCTCGTAGCCGCGCACGTTGATCTCGACCGGATCACCGAGCGGTGCAACCTTCACGACCTTGAACGAAGTGCCCTTGATGAGCCCCAGGTCCATAAGGTGGCGGCGAAGCGCACCCTCACCGTGAAGCTTGACGATGGTAGAGCTCTCGCCCACCTTAACGTCACCCAACGTCTTCATCCTCTTGTCCCCCTTTCGGTTTTTATGAAATGCTGCAGACTAACCGACGGTCATGATGTGCATTGCAACCTTGGAATCGATGCCAAAACGTGCGCCCAGCACCGTGACGATGATATTGGCACCACTCGAGCTCACCACGTGGATTTCGTTGCCCTCGACAAAGCCGAGGTCCTTGAGGTGGTGTTTCATGTCCTCATTGCCCTTTACACGAGACACGCGCACGGTTTCGCCCGCTTTTACCATCGAAAGCGGCATGGCCGGCATCTGCGGTCCGCAAGACATGAGTTGCTCCTAACGTCAGTTCGTCCTCAACATCGACGCGATAAAAGTTAACCACGTCTATGTTCGCTTTAGTAAACTAGCACGTGGTTAACTTTTTGGAAAGGGTCCCTATTCAGATTTCGAAAAAGTTTCCTATACGAAACAAAAAGGCGCGGCAAAGAACTGTCCTTTGCCGCGCCCCGTCATGCTTAAAGCGAGAGGTTTCTAATCGACGTAACGCACGAGGCCTCATCCACGCCCGAAACGCGGAAGATGATGTCCTCGCCGCACTCGCCGTAGAGGGCCATCAGGCCCATAACGTCGCGACCATCGGTATGACGATCACCGATGCTGACCGACACGTCGCTACGATGCTTGGCAATGATGTCATAGAGCAGCGCAACCGGGCGGGCATGCAATCCCAACGGATCTTTAATCGTCTTCGTAAATTCGACCATGTCCCCTCCCACGACATCGCACATTCGGCCGGCAAATCCAGCCACGTGGTAGCTATTGTAGCGTTAGATGCTTGTCGAGAGCTCCTCTGAACACCTCGTGGGCAAAAAGTGGCAAATATGAGTACTGCCACCAATTTAGTAGCAGCAAAATCGAGAGCAAATTGCCTACTTTGAGCGATTCGAGGAGGTTGAAAGCCGTCAAACGCCCTTTAGGGGGTAGCGCGCAGAGATGTGGTGTAAGAGGCGGGGCATGCCCCGCCTCCGCCCTTTCTTGAAAGGGAGGGGACACCGCCTAGAATTCGTCGTTGGAGTAATGAAGGTGACGAATGGAAGGAAAGGCGATGCCCCAAGAAGAGAGTGTACTGCGCCTCGGCCGCGACGAGGCCCTCGAGGCGGCGAGGCTTTGGCAGGAGTGCGGCGACGCGCGCGAGTTCGCGTGCAGGGTGCTGGGCGGCGTGATGAACGCGCTGATGGACTCCGGGGCCCAGCAGATGTGCGGCGCGGGCCGCAACGAGCGCAGCGGCAGCAGGGAGAACAGCCGCAACGGCTAACGCCCCAGGGCGCTCAAGACCGCCGTGGGCGACGTGGAGCTCGAGATACCCAAGCTCAGGCACGGCACCTACTACCCCGAGGGCATGCTCGCGCGATGGTCGCGCGTCGACACCTCGGTGGCCGCCCTCGTGCAGGAGATGTACGTGTGCGGCGTGTCCACCCGCAAGGTCGAGCGCGTGGCGTCCAGGCTGGGCATATCCTCGCTGTCGAGCTCGGAGGTCTCGAGCCTCTGCTCCGACCTCGACGCCGAGGTGGCGGAGTTCCGCCGCCGCGACCTTTCGGGCACGCCGTGCTGCTACCTGTGGCTCGACGCCACCTACATGAGCTGCAGGGTCGGCTCGTCGGTCGTCTCGCAGGGCGTCGTGACCGCGATCGGGCTGGGCGCCGACGGGCGCAAGCACTTCCTGGGCTGCGACGTGGTCGACACCGAGAGC
>CALHJX010000055.1:0-1085 GCA_938033385.1 uncultured Collinsella sp.
CGCCGCACTCGCCGCTGGCGCTGATGCCATCTATTGCGGCATGGGCAGCTTCAACGCCCGCCGCAAGGCCACCAACTTTACCGACGAGGCCTTTGAGCAGGCCTGCCGCGCCGCACATCTAGCCGGGTCGCGCGTCTACGTCACGGTCAACATCGTCATCAAGCAGTCCGAGATGGGCGATGCGCTGCAACTCATCCATCGCTGCTCCACACTGGGCGCCGATGCCTTCATTATCCAGGACTGGGGTCTGTTCTTTGAGGCCAAGCGCACCATGCCCGGCATCGAGACACATATCTCGACCCAGGCGAACATCCACGACGACCGCGGAACCATCTGGTGCCGTGAGCAGGGCGCCGACCGCGTGACCCTCTCGCGCGAGCTCTCCATCGACGAGATTGCTGCCATCCACGACGCCGCGCCCGATGTCGACCTCGAGGTCTTTAGCCACGGTGCCATCTGCTTTTGCTACTCGGGCCTGTGCCTGCTGTCGAGCTTTGCCATGGCGGGCCGCTCGGCCAACCGCGGCATGTGCGCTCAACCCTGTCGCCTACCCTACGAGCTGATCGACGAGAACGGCCGCTCGCTCTCCCCTGCCGGTCGCGAGCGCGCGCTGTGCCCGCGCGACACCAACACGTCGCAGCTTGTTCGCCGTCTGTATGACGCCGGCGCCGCATCGCTCAAGCTCGAGGGCCGCATGAAGGCGCCCGATTACGTGTACTCCATCGTTGATGTGTATCGTCATCAGATCGACGACATGCTGGCCGGGGTCGCCGTAGATAAGGACGAGGACGCCGCTCGCCAGCGCCAACTCAAGCGCTGCTTTAACCGCGACTTTACGCACGCCTATCAGGACGGCACCTCGGGCGACGAGATGATGAGTTATGAGCGCTCCAACAACCGCGGCCAGATTGTGGGCACGGTGCTGGGCAGCCGTCTGGCCAACCGCGACGTGCGCGGGCTCAAACCCGACGACCGTCGTCGCCGCGCCGCCATCGCCCGCATTGAGTTGTTTGAGCCCGTGGGCAAGGGCGACCTGCTGGAGCTTCGTCACGACGATGAGTTTGACCAGTTCCTAACCACCATCG
>CALHJX010000056.1:0-2358 GCA_938033385.1 uncultured Collinsella sp.
CAGCTCGCGCCCACGGCGGCGGGACACACCACAAAGAAGAGCGCGGCGAAGGTAACGATGTCAAACAGCGAGCTCACGGGGCCCAGCTCGAGCATAAAGCCCTTGATGGACGCGGCGTCCCAGGCACGCGGGCGGGCAGTCCAGGCGTCGTCGACGGTATCCCACGGCAGCGCGATGCACACGATCTCGTAGACCAGCGACAGCAGTACCAGCTGCAGGGCGCTCATGGGCAAAAACGGCAAGAACAGGCTCGCGACGGTCACGGACAGCATATTGCCAAAGTTGGAGCTCACCGTGGTCTTGAGGTACTTGAGCAGGTTGCCGTAAGTGCGGCGGCCTTCGATGATGCCGCGCTCGAGCACGCCCAGGTCCTTCTGAAGCAAGATGATATCGGCGGATTCCTTGGCAATGTCGACGGCCGAATCGACCGAGATGCCGCAATCGCTCGCACGCATGGCGGCGGCGTCGTTGATGCCGTCGCCCATAAAGCCCACGGTGTGGCCGAGCAGCTCGCGCATGACGCGCACCAGGCGTGCCTTCTGCAGTGGCGAGAGCTTGGCGAAAAGGTGAGTTATCTCGGCGCGCTCGGCAAGCTCGGCGTCATCGAGTGCATCGATCTCGGAGCCGAGCAAGACGTTGCTCGCGTCGATGCCGATCTGCTCGCAGACGGTGGCGGCGACGCGATCGTTGTCGCCGGTCAGGACCTTTACCGCCACGCCCTTGGCTTCGAGGGTGGTGACGGCGCCCGCGGCACTTGCTTTAGGTGGATCGAGGAAGGCCAAAAAGCCCATCAGCACCATGTCGCATTCGTCGGCGATGCCAAACTCGCCCACGCAGCGCGGATTGGTTTTCTGCGCCACGGCAATTACGCGTAGGCCCTCGGCGTTAAGCCCGGCGACCTGCTTGCGAATCTGGGCGAGCCTGTCTTTGGTGAGCGGCTGGGCGATGCCATCGACCTCGACAAAGGAGCAGATCTCGAGCATTTCCTCGGCAGCTCCCTTGGTAACCATCTGGGTTTTGCCCTGGGCGTCAGTTACAACTACGCTCAGGCGACGGCGCGAGAAATCGAAGGGCACCTCGTCGACCTTGGTATAGAGGTCGCGCAGGCTCTGACCCAGCATGGAATCGGGTGCGACGGTCGAGGGCGTCACGTCGGCACGGTCGATTACGGCCAGGTCGATAAGGTTCTTGAGGCCGGTCTGGAAGAAGCTGTTCAAAAACGCATGGCGCAGCACGCGCGCGTCCTCGTTGCCGTCGGTGCTGAGATAGCGCTCGAGCACGATGCGGTCTTCGGTGAGGGTGCCGGTCTTGTCGCAGCACAGGACGTCCATCGCTCCGAGGTTTTGAATCGCCGGCAGCTCCTTGACGATAACCTGGCGACGGGCGAGGTCCTTGGCGCCCTGCGACAGGCTCGTGGTCACGATGACGGGAAGCATCTGCGGCGTGATGCCCACGGCCACGCTCGTGGCGAACAGCAGCGCGTCGATGACGTTGCCCTTGGTGGCGGCGTTGATGGCAAAGACGGTCGGCGCCATAACGAGCATCAGGCGCACCAGCAGCATGGAGACGCTCGAGACGCCGCGGTCAAACGCGCTCTTCTCGCTGCACCCGTTGAGCATCTTGGCGATACCGCCCAGGTAGGTGTCCGAGCCGGTGGCAACGACAAGTGCCATGGCGGTGCCATTTTGCACGGAGGTGCCGGTAAAGACGATGTTCTTGCAGGCAGAGAGTGGCAGCGCGGAGCCGTCGGCGCCCTCGACGACGGTGACGGCAGCGGTCTTCTCGACTGCCTCGCTCTCGCCGGTGAGTGCGGGCTCGATCACAAACAGATCGCGCGCGGTGATGATGCGGGCATCGGCCGGCACCATATCGCCGGCAGAGAGACGGATCACATCGCCGGGGACGAGCTCGTCGAAGGGGATCTCGACGCGCTCGCCGTCGCGCAGGGCGGTGCAAGTGTTGGAGACCAGGTCCTTGAGGGCCTCTGCCGCATTGCCGCTGCGGGCTTCCTGGATAAACTTCATGCCGCCCGATACCAGCAGCATGATGCCGATGACGATGACCGTGGAGGGGTCGCGCTGCGGCTCGGGCACGGCGAGCACGTCGATGTAGAGCGAGACCAGCGCGAGCGCGGCGAGGATGCCGGCGAAGGGATCGATGAAGGCGTCGGCGATGCGGTGGGCGAGCGTCTTGGTCGGTGCCTCGATGGTGTTGGGGCCGGAGGCGTCCAGGCGCTCGGTTGCCTGCTCGGCGGTGAGGCCGTTTGCCGTGGCGTCGAGCAGTACGAGGGCGTCCTCGGCACTATGGGTGGCGGCGAATATGGTGTTCTTGGACAGGCCGGTGTGAGCGGCAGGGGGG
>CALHJX010000057.1:0-10145 GCA_938033385.1 uncultured Collinsella sp.
ATCTGATCGGCCACGTCACCGTGGGCGAGGAATGCCAGCTCGGCCCCAACAGTCGCCTCACCGACACCACCGTCGGCAGCGGCTGCATCATCGATGAGACCATCGCCATCGAGGCCGTCATCGAGAACGGCGTCGACTGCGGCCCGCGCGCCTACCTGCGCCCGGGCACCCACATGCTCGACGGATCCAAGGCCGGTACGCACGTGGAGATTAAGAAGTCCACGATCGGCGAGGGTTCCAAGGTGCCCCACCTGTCCTACATCGGCGACACCACCATGGGCTCCGGCGTCAACGTGGGCGCGGGCTCCATCACCTGCAACTACGACGGCGTTCACAAGCACAAGACCGTCATCGGCAAGGATGCCTTCATCGGTTCCGACACCATGATGGTCGCGCCCGCCCAGATTGGCGACGGCGCACTCGTGGCCGCCGGCTCCGTCATCACCGAGCCGGTCCCGGCCGACGCACTCGGTCTGGGCCGCGCCCGTCAGGTAAATATTGAGGGCTGGGCCGCCGATTATCGCCGCCGCCTGCACGAGGACGACGAGGCATAACGTTTTATCAAGCACAAAAGGAGCTGTTCCCACGGGGACGGCTCCTTTTTCTATCGTGACCTGCGCGACCGGATGAGTGGTCGGTTCGTGTCCGTTGACGGTAAAGACGCTATCAAGACTCGATAAACCCCGTCGCGCGGTTACAATGCAAAAAGGCATCTATATGGCATTCGATGTATAAAGGAGAAGGGTAATGCCGATTAATGATCCCGAGAAGTCGGAGAATATGCGCAAGTCCATCCGCGTGTATTCCGGTTCCTCCAACCGTCCCCTCGCTCAGAAGATCGCTGAGTACCTTGGGGTCGAGCTTTCGGGCCTTACGCTAAAGCAGTTCGCCAACGGTGAGATTTACGCCCGCTACGACGAGACCGTCCGCGGCGCCGACGTCTTCCTGATCCAGTCCGTGGCCGGCGGCAACGTCAACGACATGCTCATGGAGCTGCTCATCGCCACCGACGCTGCCAAGCGCGCATCCGCCCGCTCCATCACCGCCGTCATCACCCACTACGGCTATGCCCGCCAGGACCGCAAGGCCGGCCCGCGCGAGCCCATCACCGCCCGCCTCGTTGCCAACCTGCTCGAGCGCGCCGGCGTCGACCGCATCATCACCCTCGACCTGCACCAGGGTCAGATCCAGGGCTTCTTTGATATCCCGGTCAACCACCTGTCCGCACTGCCGCTGTTTGGCCAGTACTACAACGACATGCACTTCGACACCGACAACCTGGTTGTCGTCTCCCCCGACGTGGGTCGCGCCAAGGCCGCCAAGAAGCTGTCCGACATGCTCGGCTGCGACCTGGCCATCGCCCACAAGGGCCGTCCGCGCCACAACGCCGCCGAGGTCATGGGCATCATCGGTGACATCAAGGGCAAGACCTGCGTCATCAACGACGACATGATCGACACCGCTGGCACCCTGTGCGCCAACGTCAAGGAGCTCAAGGCTATGGGTGCTGGCGACATCTACGTCTGCGCCACCCACGGCATCTTCTCCGGTCCGGCCATCGAGCGCCTGAACGACGCCCCGATCGTCGAGTGCGTCGTCACCGACGCCATTCCCGTCGAGGTGGGCGGCAAGATCAAGACCATCTCGGTCGCCGAGGAGTTCGCCCAGGCCATCTCCGCCGTTTACCACGAGGAGCCCGTCTCCACGCTCGTCGGCGGCGACTTCGCGCTGTAGCCTGCCGCGCATCATCTTTGATGCTTTTAAAGGGTCGGAAGCTCGCTTCCGACCCTTTTTCTATCCCTCGCCAACCTTCCCTGGACAATTAGTTCAGATACGTATTTTTTTAAAGCTCCAAAGGACCGTTCGGAGCCTTCTGAGCTCCCCAGCGGATGCCATGCCGTCCAAATCTCATCGTTCTCGAGTACAACCGCTGCATATTTACCCTCAAATCGCCCTCAAGGGCCTTAGACACGCCTCGAACGCCCGCCGCCTTATACGTATCTGAATTAACCGTCCAGTAGCTATCGTCAACCTTCGCGGCAGAGCTCAATTTCCTGCAATCCCCTCAACCGATTCCACCGATTTCATAACACCCAGCCGTTCATGGCGCGCAGCGCCCCGCTGAGCGAAAAGAACGGTATGGGGGTCGCATTCTGCCGCCAACTTAGTACGTTATAGCTATGACGACCGTGATTTCACATTTCTCCGCCCTCCGCGCAATTCGTCGCGCACGACGGGCGTACTCTGCCCTACCCTGGGACTCCGTTGATAGTGAACAGCAAGCACAGGCCTTGGCTAGCTGCATTCCCAATAATGACGCGATAGACTTTGGCGCACTTTCGATACTCGATGCCTGGAATGAAGATGATTCCGAACTACTCGATCTTCTCGTTTCAGACGAAGACAACAGACGCCCCGACAAGCGGCTTCTTCAGCATATTCTCACCGCTCCGCTTCCTGAAGGTGCAATTATGCACGTCGAGGCCGACATCTACGCAACGTCTCCTGCCGTGACAGCCATGCTTTGTTCCAAAAATGAATCAGTCGCCAAAACCTTGATGCTTCTCATGGAACTGCTCGGAACCTACTCCCTTCCTCCCGGGGCAACATACCCCATTGCCCATGACGACATCTGGCCCAAGGGCGATGGCTGCGCAGCGACGGGCGATCTTGATTGCTTGGGCAACCAGTCGGTGGTCGAGCAACAGAACGAAACCCGCTATGAACAGGCACACTACAAATGCGAGCCCGCCACAACTATCGAAGAGCTTGAGGCGGTTGCACGCTTCGCCAAAAGTAGCTCATACACATCGTTTCGCACGGCAGTCAAACTTGCCCGACCCGGATCTGCATCCCCAGCCGAATCCCTAATGTTTGCCGTTCTCGGAGCGCCCATGCGCTTTGGAGGATTCGGATGTTGCAGTCTGCCCATGGGAGGCCTGCTACTCAACTATCGAATCGACTTCGACACTCTTGCGGTCAACATGTCCTCGGGCATCCCCTATGCCATCTGCGACCTATATTGCCCGGCAGCCGGAGTCGACAACGAATACAACGGAATTGGGCATGAGCTTCAAAACGCTCGCATCCACGATGGCAATCGAAATAATGGCCTCAAGGCAATGGGCATCCACGTCCTGGTTATCAATCGCGACCAAATGAAAGACCTTGTTGCACTCGAAGCCTTCGCCCAAACGATGCATCGACTCGCGGGAGTCCGATTCCGATACCGTATCAAGGGCTATCGCAAGCGTCAGGCCGCTTGGCTCAACGCTCTGCGGGCCGGAATCGGCCTTGCGCCGGTCTAAACGGCGAATCACCCGCGCGCCGCCGAACAGGACTGGACAGTTAGTTCAGATACGTATAGATGGACACATTGAATTAGGCTGTTTTGCAGCTATCTCTATACCATTCGCCCTATTTGAAGGCAGGGTAGACTTCAAAACAGCGCCATATGGACTAACTAAAGCTCCGAAACAACGTATCGGCATTGAATTGAGCACTTCGAGTCCTCAGAACTTATACGTATCTGAACTAACTGTCCACCTCTGATTTCGACGGCCGTCCAAACGCCCCTAAACGCCCTCAATTACCCTCCATTTGACAGCGGCAACAGGGTCGCTCACCATAGCAGGCGACAAATCAACGAAAGGATGAACATGGCAGCTGCACAGCCGCTTAAGATTCGCATGGTTGCCGGGCTTGGCAACCCTGGCGATGAGTATGCCGAGACCCGCCACAACGCCGGCTTTAAGGCGATCGACGAGCTGGCCCGTCAGGCCGGTGTCACGTACTGGAAAAACCAGGCGGGCGCCGAGGTCGCGCTCATCAACATCAACGATCCCGAGGAAGAGGGTGGCAAGCGCCAGATTGTGCTGGTCAAGCCGCAGTCGTACATGAACACCTCGGGCGGGCCCATCTCCAAGCTCTGCCGCGAGTACAAGATCAAGACCGAGGAGCTGCTCGTCATCCACGACGAGCTCGACATTCCCGCCGGTGACGTACGCGTCAAGGTGGGCGGAGGCCATGCCGGTCACAACGGCCTGCGCTCCATCATCGACAAGATGGGCAGCCGCGACTTCAGCCGCATCCGCACCGGCATCGGCAACCCTCCCGGCAAGATGGCCGTCGCCGACTACGTTCTTAAGCAGCTGCGCGCCCGCGAGGCCGAGGATTTCCAGGACACCTGCGCCCGCGCCGCAGATGCCGCCGGTCTGGCCATCGTCCACGGCGTAATCTACGCCCGCGATCACGTAAACGGCGCCGCTTCCGCCAACGGCAAGCACTAGAACCTACTATTTAGGGACAGGTTTATTTTGGCAGGTTCTGTATGCGGAAACACCGCAGCGGCCGCACCGCAATAAACCCTGTGCCGCCATACATATGCAGCGCTCCAATGGGGGCCGGTCTCACCGATGTGCGAGGCCGGCCCCCTTTGCCGTTTTGCCTGATAAAACCGACCAAAATAAACCTGCCCCTATTTGGTAGGCCAAAGTGGATAAACCCTGCTCCCAACCGCCGAAGACACACGTAAGTGACATGTCCATGAGGGTATAATTTGCACCGTATGTCTGCACAACGCCTGTGCGCGTACGGTTTTATTCGGGCTACCGTCCATTTCCGTGGAGGCACGGTTCGGCGGCCCTAACAAGAGAGGGGTTCTATGTATAAGATCCTGGAGAAGACGCAGTTCTCGGAGAAGGTGTTCAAGTTCCGCATCGAGGCGCCTGCAATCGCCAAGCATGCGCACGCTGGACAGTTCCTCATGGTTCGCGCCAACGAGACGGGCGAGCGCGTCCCGTTTACCCTGGCCGGCTGGAACGGTGACGAGGGCTGGGTCGAGTTCATCTTCATGGTGATCGGCAAGACCACCGAAATGCTTTCCACCTACGAGGCCGGCGAGTCGCTGCGCGACGTCGTGGGCCCGCTGGGCGTTCCCACCGAGATGGCCGAGGGCCCCTGCGCCGTCATTGGCGGCGGCGTCGGCCTGGCAATTGCCTTCCCGGTCGCCAAGCACCTGGTCGAGACCGGCCACGAGGTGCACGCCATCATGGGCGCCCGCACCAAGGACCTCCTGCTCATGGAGGACCAGTTCCGCGAGCTCCTCGACGAGGACCACATCCACATCACCACCGACGACGGCTCCTACGGCGAGCAGGGCGTTGTCACCGCTCCGCTGGAGCGCTTGCTGCAGGACAAGGCCGTGAGCCAGGTCTTCTGCGTCGGCCCCGTTCCGATGATGAAGTTCTCGACCCTCACCGCCCAGAAGTACGACACCCCCATCACCGCGTCCCTCAACCCCATCATGGTTGACGGCACCGGCATGTGCGGCTGCTGCCGCGTCGAGGTGGGCGGCGTGACCAAGTTCGCTTGCGTCGACGGCCCCGACTTCGATGCCACCCTGGTCGACTGGGATGACCTTCGTGCCCGCCAGGCCGCCTACCGTTCCGAAGAGGGCGAGTCCCTCAAGGCCTATGAGGAAAAGAGCTGCGCATGCCACTAGTTAACGGTCGTTTCGTTGCCGATATGAAGTCGCCCCGCACCCCCGATAACGAGGAGCCGGCTGCCGAGCGCGCCTGCGACTTCCGCCCCGTCGACAAGGGCTTCACCGAGGAGATGGCGCTGGCCGAGGCCGAGCGCTGCCTCAACTGCAAGAAGCCGTTCTGTGTTGAGGGCTGCCCCGTCAACATCAACATCCCCCGCTTTATCGAGCAGATCCGCGAGAAGGACTTCGGCGGCGCTCTCGATACCATCCGCGAGGACTCCATGCTTCCCGCCATCTGCGGTCGTGTCTGCCCGCAGGAGAACCAGTGCGAGGGCAAGTGCATCCGTGGTAAGAAGTCCGAGCCCGTGGCCATCGGCCAGCTCGAGCGCTTCCTGGGTGACCGCCCCGAGCTCGCCTCCACGCCCAAGATGGCTCCCAAGAACGGCAAGAAGGTCGCCGTCGTCGGCTCCGGCCCGTCCGGCATAACCTGCGCCGGCGAGCTCGCCCGTAACGGCTTTGACGTTACCGTCTTTGAGGCCTTCTTCACCGGCGGCGGCGTGCTGGTCTACGGCATCCCCGAGTTCCGTCTGCCCAAGGCAGTCGTCAAGCGCGAGATCGACGGCCTGGAGGACATGGGCGTCAAGTTTGAGTACAACTCCGTCGTGGGCAACATGGCCACGGCCGAGGAGCTGTTCGAGCAGGGCTTCGACGCCATCTACGTGGCGACCGGCGCTGGCCTGCCCAAGTTCCTCAACGTCCCCGGCGAGAACCTGCCCAACGTCTTCTTCGCTAACGAGTACCTCACCCGCGTGAACCTGATGAAGGCCAACAAGTTCCCCGAGTACGACACCCCCACCAAGCACGGCAAGAACGTCGTTGTCTTTGGTGGCGGCAACGTGGCTATGGACGCCGTCCGTACCGCCAAGCGCCTGGGCGCCGAGCACGCCATTATCGCCTACCGTCGTACCGAGGATGAGATGCCTTGCCGTCGTGCCGAGCTGCACCACGCCAAGGCCGAGGGCGTCGAGGTTCTGCCGCTCGTCTCCCCGCTCGAGTTTGTCGCTGGCGAGGACGGCTCCGTGTGCGCCGTCAAGGTCCAGAAGATGGAGCTCGGCGAGCCTGACGAGTCCGGCCGTCGCCGCCCGGTGCCCATCGAGGGCGCCATCGAGGAGATCCCCTGCGACGTCGCGATCTCGGCTATCGGCACCAACGCCAACCCCTTCGCAAAGAAGATCGGCGGCAAGATGGAGCTCAACAAGTGGGGCTACATCGTCGCCGACGAGGAGACCGGCCAGACCACCGATCCCCGCATCTGGGCCGGCGGCGACATCGTCACCGGTGCCGCTACGGTCATTCTGGCGATGGGCGCCGGCAAGAAGGCCGCCGCTTCGATCACCAAGAGCCTGCTGGGCGAGTAATCACCCGCAGCGCTAGCCATCAAACGGCAAAGTCCCCGTCGAGCACACGCCCGGCGGGGACTTTTTCTATGCCGGCCGCCCGACCACCACGATGGGGACAGGCACCTTTGTGGTGGTTTGGGGACTTGCCCGGTCGTTTTGTCTCAATCTGTAACAGTTAAGCCCTGTTGAGCATCGTAGTTGTTACAGATCGAGATATTGTGCCAACCGCCTCCGCTTTGTCTCAATCTGTAACAGTTAGAGACCAAATTCCCCGCCTGGTGTTACAGATCGAGACATTAGATTGGCGGCCGAACAGTTCATCTCAATCTGTAACACCTGGAACCCAAATATCTGGCCTGGTGTTACAGATTGAGATTTTACTGAAGCCGAGGATGGGCGCTGTCGCCAAAACCTAACGCTTGCGACGCTTGGTCGCGGCGATGCCGGCCGCGGCAACGGTTGCGCCGGCGATGCCCAGGGCGGTGACCGTCATCGCGGCAGTATCCCCCGTGGCGACCAGGACAGCATCGCCCTTCTTGGCCTGCGTGGTTTTCTCAACCGTCTTGGCCACCGTGGTGGTTGCGGCAGGCTTGATCTCCGGTTTCTGCTCGAGCTTGGTATCGGGCTTAACCTCGGGCTTCATCTCGGGCTGCGGCGCCGGCATCACCGGGTCGACCGGGACCGGCTTAGCCTCAGGCGTAAACGTCAGGTCGGTGATTAGCCATAGCGTACGGAACAAGCCGGGGACAGGCGCATGCTCGCTTGCCTTATCCACCCGATAACCGCACTCCACGCCATTGACCATCAGTTTAATGTTAGACGTAAAGAAGAAATCGCGCGCCGGCTTAAAGTACAGGCCATAGCGATAGGTCACACCAGATTTAAAAGCGTCGATGTGGTTGGTGATTTTCCGGTCCCAGAATATATCGGAGTTCACTTCACTGCCATCGCTGCCCGTCCAGAACTCACACTGAAGAATGGAGTTCGAGCCCGCCGGAGTGTCTGCCGTAAAGTCCGGTTTATCGCCCGCCCTAAAGATGGTGGTGGCGTCGTCAATCTCGATAACGTCGATAGTTTGCCAATCATCAACCGGCTGCTCGCACAGCATATTGGCCGCATTGGGCGTAAACACATCATCGACGGTCTTATCTGTCACGTCGGTCACACCATGCGACGTAATGGCGTCGTTTGCTGGCGCGGCGGCGTTGTCGCTGGGAATGTTTTGTTCAGCGGGTGCCGCATTGTTAGACTCATCGGCGGCGTCAGCCGGAGTCGTCTGCTGAGGTTCGGCGACAGTTTGTGCCGCCAGAGCAGCGTCGGTTGCAGGCGTGGTCGCCGGAGCCGCATCCTCCGCAACTGCCGGCGTCACCGGAGCCGCGGCAACCTCGCCCGTCGCGACGGCGGAATCCGCACACTCGGTCGCGAGCGCAACGCTCGGTAGCAGTAGCTGGACGATCATGAGTGCACACGCACCGACGCTGGCAATCTTCACGCCCACGCAACGCCAAGTACCGTGAACCAGCGAGCAAGCGCGCTCGCGCTGGGTTTGCTTATCAAAGTGGCTTCCGTTCATAACGGCCTCCCTAATCGAAGGATTAACGCCACTACAAAGGCGCTTGTCCCTTTGCGGTGGTCCTGTACAACCAAGATGCGCCAAATGGCCCTGTACGCCTAGGTTCGTACATGCGAGCCCAGGCTGCTACCTACGGAAATACAAAAAGCTGCCGCGAAGACACTTATGCCCACACAGCGGCTGAAAATGGCTGTGAAAGCTACTGCTAGCGGCTGCGGCGCTTGGACGCGACGAAGCCGACGCCGATGACGGACGCACCGGCAATGCCGAGGGCTGCCGCCGCCGTCGCAGCGTTGTCGCCTGTGGCAGCCAGAACACCGGAAGCGTTTTTGGCGCCGGCGGCAGTCTTGGTTGTAACGGTCTTGGTGACCGCCGTGGTGGTCTTTACGTCCTTGTCTACGGGCTTGAGGCCAGGCTTCTGCTCGGGATTGGGTATGGGGTCGGGATCGGGCTCCGGCGTCGGCTCGGGATCGGGCGTCGGCTCCGGCTCCTGTCCGTCTCCAAAATCAATCACTACATCATGGGCGACCTCGGCAGAACCGACGATATCCGTAATGGCAGACGAACCGGCAACACCGACGACCTGCCCGTTCTGGGAGCTCGGCCATTTCCCCGTATCAACAACCTTTTTCACATCGCGCACGGCACCATCCGTCGGAGTCGTAATCATCGCGTTCCCGCGCGACTCGCCCCAGCTCAAATCAATCATTGCAGCACGGAACAGCGTCGCAGTCGCGTCGTTGCAGTTGATCGCATAGATTCCCGCAGTCGCGCCCGAGGCCTCAATCTTCGATTTGCGAATCTTGATACGAGGCGTTTCCGACCCGGTGTTTGCCTCTGCCATGATTCCAAAACTTTGATTGCGGACGGCATCGATGCCGTTTGCAGCAGACAGGCTTCGAGACGTAAGATTCGACTCCTCGACAAGCATCCACACCGCACCGCTTTGCGAACGCGCGCTGATGCCCGCCGAGAGCGAAGCCGCACTGCCGGCGGAAAGCGCGACATCGGCTCCGTTGACGATTTTCATGAGGGTATTCTTTTTGATACCGACCGTATTGATGCACACGGAAACCTGCCAGGCATCGGCTGTCTTGATCGACAGGTTGGCGGCATCGATCGTGACGTCGCCCCCGTGCACGGAGACATAATCAGGTTCTTCCTGCTCGCCTTCCTGAGCAGCGTGTCTACTGGGAAGGTTATCGGCAAAGATACCGTAGGTGCCCACCGTTGGGCGCCAAGATCCTTCCGCCGATTTTGCCTCGATTTTGACATCGGCGCCCTTATCGATCGTCACGCTGCCGGCCGTCCCGCGAATGCCCGTCGCACTGTTCACTGCGCCCGAAGCCGTCACGTTGACGTTGGCGCCGCTGATGGTCACATCGCCACCCGCATTGCCGTCGCCTTCCGCCGCAATCACATCGGTCTGGGCCGTCGCATTAAGGGTGCCGTCGCCGGTAATGGCAAGGTTGCCGTTCTTGACAGCAATAGCGCTCTGACCGGCATCGGCCGTGATGGTGTTGGTGCCCGCTACATCGATGGTGAGGTTGCCCTGAGCGCTGATGCCGGTACCGTCGTAGCCGTTGAGCTTCATGTCGTCGGCACCGTCCCAGGACCACGTTCCGGCATCGTCGCCGGCGGCCTTGTTGTACTGCGTGCCGCCGACGCTGACCCAGTCGGCGGCGAG
>CALHJX010000058.1:0-1694 GCA_938033385.1 uncultured Collinsella sp.
GGGCGATCCGCTCTACGGTAAGTGCGATGCGCGTGCCGATCAGGGTCTGACCAGGCAATTTCTTCATTCCTGGCGCGTCGCATTCGACCATCCCGTGACGGGTGAGCGCATCGAATGCCGCGACGAGCTGCCTTGGGATCTTGCTGCGGTTCTTGACGACCTGGCCCCGCGTTCGCTCGGTCGCACTGCCGCCGGTGACGAAATTGTTCCGCAGCTCGGTCTTCTCGAAGCCTAGCCAGTATTAGGTGGTTTCTTGAACTCGGTAAGCCTGCGGTAAGATATACAGTTGTTTACGTAACGCGTTGCTGGGAGCCTGCATGCTCGCCTTTTTACAAACCAACACACCCATCGTGATCTTCAACCAGATTGTCGTCACGCTGCTCACGGTCTGTTTTCTGTACCAGGTGGTCTTCTTCGTCATTGGCGCTCTTCGTGGTGAGGTCGCGCCCCCTAAGGCCAAAAAGCTCCATCGTTATGCCTTCTTTATCGCGGCGCATAACGAGGAGGCCGTGATCGCCAACCTTGTTCGCTCCATCAAGGATCAGGATTATCCGTCCGAGCTTATCGAGGTTTTCGTGGTCGCCGATGCCTGCACCGACAACACGGCGCAGCTCGCGCGCGAGGCGGGTGCCATCGTTTATGAGCGCAACGACCTGGCTCGCAAGGGTAAGAGCTGGGTCATGGACTTTGGTTTTGATCGCATTCTTAACGAGTATCCCGACACGTTTGAGGGCTACTTTATCTTCGATGCCGATAACGTTATCTCCCGCGATTACGTGTCCAAGATGAACGATGCCTTTGACCAGGGATTCCATGTGGTCACGAGCTATCGCAACTCCAAGAACTTTGGCAGCTCGTGGATCTCGGCAGCTAATGCTACCTGGTATTTGCGCGAGGCGCGCTTCCTTAACAATGCGCGTAATATCTGTAAGACGTCTTGCGCCGTCTCGGGTTCGGGCTACCTCATCTCCGCCAGTGTTATTGAGGGCATGCACGGCTGGCAGTTCCACACGCTGACCGAGGACATTCAGTTCACTACGTTCTGCGCTATTCACGGTATTCGCATTGGCTATGCGCCGGCGGAGTTCTTTGACGAGCAACCGGTGACGTTTAAGGCATCCTGGAAGCAGCGTATGCGCTGGACCAAGGGCTTTTACCAGGTGTTCTTTACCTACGGCAAGCATCTGGTCAAGTCGACGTTCCGCTATCATCGCTTTGCCGCCTACGACATGTTCATGACGATCGCCCCGGGTATGCTGCTATCGCTGATCTCGATGCTCGCTAATGCGACGTTCTTGATTGTGGGTGGCCTTTCGCATGGTTTCTTGGCTACCGAAGTCGAGATGCAGGCGTGCGCCGCTTCGCTCATTATGACCTTCGCCATGATGTATCAGACCTTCTTTATCCTGGCGCTGCTCACGACTATCTTTGAGTACAAGCACATTCACTGCGCGCAAAAGTGGCGTCTGGTGACTAACCTGTTTACCTTCCCGATCTTTATGTTCAGCTATATCCCCATCACGGTGGCCGCGCTGTTCCTAAAGGTCGACTGGGTCCCGACGCAGCACGCCGTCAACGTTACCCTCGACGAGGTCATGCAAGGCGCTAAATAGCCACCATCAAAACCACCACAAAGGGGACAGTGAACTGCGCCCCGAAACTTGGACTGAATAAATAGCGACTACGCCGCAAGG
>CALHJX010000059.1:0-1655 GCA_938033385.1 uncultured Collinsella sp.
CCACCCGTGGCGCCAAAGATCACGCCCGCGCCCGTGCCAAAGCCCAGCGGCGTATCGAGCGGCTCCTCGACCAGCGTGTCCACGCTCACGTGACTCGCGCGGATCACGCGCACCATCTCGCGCACCGTCAGCGCAACGTCCACATCGGGCGTGCCGTCCTCGCCCACCATGCTCGGCAGCGCGCACTCGGCCTTCTTGGCCGTGCACGGCATAACGGACACCACGAACAGGCGCTCAGGCTCCACGCCCAGCACCCTGGCGTAGTAGGTCTTGGCAATAGCGCCGAACATCTGCTGCGGCGACTTGGACGTGGACAGGCTGTCGACAAACTCCGGATAGCGCGCCTTCACAAAGCGCACCCAGCCCGAGCAGCAGCTCGTAAACATGGGCCAGCCGTGGCTGTCACCCTCGCCCTTGGCGGCGGCGCCCAGGTGCTCGAGCAGCTCGGAGCCCTCCTCCATAATGGTGAGGTCGGCCGAGAAATCAGTATCGAACACGTACTCAAAGCCAACGCGGCGCAGCGCGCAAGCCAGACGCTCAACGGTGGCCTCCTCGCGAGATATGCCGAGCTCCTCGCCCCAAGCGCTACGCACGGCAGGCGCGATCTGCACCAGCACGATCTTGTCGGGATTAGCGAGCGCGTCAAACACGGTCTCGGTATCGTCGCGCTCGCGCAGTGCGCCCGTCGGGCAATGCGTAATGCACTGGCCGCACGCGACGCAATCGGTCTTGCCGATCGGCGCGCGCCCGCGGGTACCCACGGCGGTATGCGTGGCGCGGTTGGTCAGGTCCCAAATCCCTAAGCCCTGCACGCTCTCGCACACCTTGATGCAGCGCATGCATTTAATGCACTTGTCGTTTTCGCGGATGATGGGAAAATCGAAATCCCAGCCCTCGCCCGCCAAATGCCTTTGATACGGCAGATAGAAAATGCCCAGGTCGTTGGCGATGGTCTGTAGGTTGCAGTTGCCGCTGCGCACGCAGCTCGTGCACTGCGAATCGTGCTGGGACAGCAGCAGCTGCACGTTGGTGCGACGGGCCTCGCGGGCCTTGGGGCTGTTGGTGTGGACCACCATGCCGTCGAGCACGTAGTTGTTGCAGGCGGCAACCAGCTGGTCGCAGCCCTCAACCTCGACCACGCACACGCGGCAACCGCCGATCTCGTTTAGATCGCGCAGATAGCACAGGGTGGGAATCTGAATGCCGACGGACTTGGCCGCATCCAAGATCGTGGTGTGCTCGGGCACCACGACTTCGCAGTTATCGATAATGAGCCTGACCATGTTGTGCGCTCCGTTTTCACTGTTGTCACCGACGGTGGTTTTGTTGAGCTCTACCATTCCAGGTTCCTCCCTCCGCGGAACGCACCAAAGCCAAAGTGGTCGCAACGCAGGCAGCGACTCGCCTCTTGGCGCGCCTCTTCCTCGGTAAGGCCCTGTTCGACCAGATTCCAATCGTGAATGCGCTCGCCGGCCTCGCGCTCGCCCAGCTCGCAGCGGCCGCACTCGTGCTTGCCCTTAAACTGAACGGTCGGCAGCTCCACGTCGAGCTTAATCTTGTGGTCAAAGCCCAGGTAGCGGTCGATATTTGCCGAAGCCACACGGCCGGCGTTGATGGCACGGATGACGGTGGCGGGGCCGGACACGGCATCGCCG
>CALHJX010000060.1:0-3884 GCA_938033385.1 uncultured Collinsella sp.
GTCTTGGCCGCCGGGGCACCGCAGCTCGGGCACACGACCTCGGGGTTCTCGGACATGGGATGCTCAACCTCAAACACGTTGCCGCAGCTCGAGCACTTGTAATCGTAGCGCGCCATAATACTTCCTTTTCAGCACAAAGCGGGCAGATTACTCTGCCCGCAAAAATTCAAACGTCTGTAACTGTACCCTATATCGGGGGTTTTATCACGCTTCGCCCCAGAATCTATGGTTGTTGCGCAGGAGCTGTGCGGTTTTGCCCTCGGCGGCTGCAATGTTCGCCTCGTTAGCCTGCCAGGTCCAGTTGCCCGTGGCCACGCCCGGAACGTTCATGCGCGCGTCGTCGCCAAGCCCCAGGACATCCTGCAGCGGCATCATCACCAGGGGAGCGTCGCTTGCCAGCGCGTCGCTCATCAGCTTGGCCGCCACCTCAACACCGCTCGGTTCATCGCCGCCCGCAAAGGAACGCGTACACCAGCCGGCCAGCGTCGACGTATCGTGCGTTGAGGTGTAAAGGATCTTTCCTGGCGTGGGGTGCACGCCGCAACGGACGTCGTAATCGCTAAACTCCAGCACGTCCATGCCGGGGAAACCGCAGGTCGAAGCCATGGCGCGAACACCGGGCGTCAAATAGCCCAGGTCCTCGGCGATAAAGTTGAGCGGACCCAGCTCGTCGTAGGCAGTCTGGAACAGGTCTTTGCCCGGTCCCGCCAGCCAGCGACCGTCGGCGCAGGCCTTGCCGGCGGGGATGCTAAAGTAGCTGTGGAACCCCAGAAAGTGATCCAGACGCACGCGGTCGTAGAGCGAGAACGCGCGGCGCAGGCGATCCATCCACCAGCTATAGCCGTTCTGCTTCATGTGGTCCCAGCGGAACGTCGGGTTGCCCCATACCTGACCCTCGGGCGCAAAGTTGTCGGGCGGCGCGCCGGAAATCTCGATTGCTTTGCCGGTATCGGACAGCCAGAAGTTCTCGGGTTCGCTCCACGCGTCTGCCGAATCGTCGGACACGTACATAGGAATGTCGCCGATAACCTCGATACCCTTCTTGTGCGCGTAGTTCATGAGCTCGCACCAGGCCAGGTCAAAGCGGTACTGCATGTACGCCTGAAGCTCGGCCTCGTTGTGGAAGCGCTTGTCGTCGATTAGATGCTCGTTGTAGCGAGCGACATCTGCCGGCCAATTGTGGCGCGACTCGCCCTCAAAGTACTTTTTGACGGCCATATAGACGCAGTATTTCTCGAGCCAATCGGCATTGCGATGTTTAAACGCTGTGTACAGCGGGTCGGCATCCTCGCCGCCGCGGGCCTTCCAGGTCTCAAAGTCGGCGGCCAGCTCCTCGTGGCTCTCGGGTAGCAGGTCGATATTGCCTGCAAAGGCCGAAGGACCGGCGTATGGGGAGCGGAAGAAGTCCGTGGGGTTGACGGGGAGAACCTGCCAGTAGCGCATGCCCATGGCGGCCAGATGGTCGATAAAGCGACGCGTGGGCGCACCGATCGTACCGGGCTTGCCGTCGTCGGTCGGGACCGATGTGATATGGCACACAACACCCGCACCGTGATCGAGCGGCTCCTGCAGGCGCTGCTCGGCATGGTGATAGATGATCGACGAGCCCAGCGGATACAGATCGAGCGTGACCGTACCGTTATGGATCTCACACTCGTGACCGCTGATCACGTCACTCGCGCATTCGCCGAGCGCCGGGATCGTCACGCGATGCGAATTGCGCAGGCTGCGGTTGATGATGACGGTCGCGGACTCGCCGTCTTTACCGGTACGGTTGTAGGCCAGCACCTCGTCATTGAGCGCGAAGGCCTTGATCTCACCGTCGATCATAAACGGCAGCGCGCGGCGCACGGCCGAGGCATTCTTGACGATCGCAAACGTATCGAAGTCGTGTAGGTTTTCCTTGGTCGGCATGGTGCGGCGGTTGCCCGGATCGGTGAGGCCCTCCAGGCCGTACTCATCGCCATAATAGATCGAGGGCACGCCCGGGAACGTCATCTGCATGAGCGTCGCGAGCCAAAAACGGCTCTTAGCCAGGCCCATCGCGTTCTCGTCCAGACGCCATTTGCTGCGCTCGCACTCGGGCAGCTGCGACTCGTCGGGGCCGCCGCCGAGCACCGAGATAATGCGCGGTCGGTCGTGGCTCGAAAGCAGATTAAGCGCGCAAGACAGGGCCTCACGCGGATAGTTCTCGCGTAGGGTCTCGATATCCTCGGCTGCCTGGTAGGCGTTTTTGTAGCCCATCAAAAAGCCGATGACCATGTCGCGGAAGGGGTAATCCATGGCCGAGTCGAGCTCGGAGCCTTGCAGATAGCGACGCAGATGGCCGTAGCTGATCTTGTTGGAGGCGTCTTCCCATACCTCGCCGAGCAGCAGCGCGTCGGGCTTCTCGGCGAGCACGGCCTTCTTGATCTCGGTCAGGAAATCGTCCGAAAGCTCGTCGGCCACGTCTAGGCGCCAGCCATGAGCGCCGGCACGTAGCCATTTTCGGATCACGCCATCCTTGCCCAGGAGCCGCTCGCGTACCAGTTCGGAGCTCTCATTGATGGCGGGCATATTGCCCACGCCCCACCAGCAGTCGTACGAGCCGTCCTCGTGGAAATAAAACGCATCACGCCACGGCGAATCCTCGCTCTGCCACGCGCCCACGCCGGGGTAGTTGCCGTAGCGGTTGAAGTAGATCGAATCGTCGCCCGTGTGGTTGAACACACCGTCCAGAATGATGGAAATGCCTAGCTTCTCGGCCGCCTCGCACAGCTCGGTAAAGTCCTGCTCGGTGCCCAGAATCGGATCGATCTTGGTGTAATCGGCGGTGTCGTAGCGGTGGTTACTCGCGGCTTCAAAAATGGGGTTGAGGTAGATGGCCGTAAAGCCCAGCTCGGCGATGCGGGGCAGGTCATTCTGGATGCCCTTGAGCGAGCCGCCGTAAAAGTCCCAGGTCTTGATGGATCCGTCTTCGGCGCGCTCGTACACAGGCGGCTCGTTCCAGTCCTCGACCATGCGGCGCTGAATGCCCTTACGCGGTTTTTCGACCTCGGCCAGCGTGCGCTCGCGCCAGTGCTCGTCGCGGGCATAGCGATCGGGGAAGATCTGGTAGACCATACCGCGCTCGTACCAGGTGGGACGGTTCTCACGGTGTTTGTAGACGGTGACCTGGAATGACGGCACCTCAGCGTAGTCGTAGGTTACGCCTTCGCCGCCGGTGCGGCCCTGTGGTGCGCCCAGACGAACCTCGGGCTGGCCCTCAATATTGCAGATAAAGCTGTACCAAATAAGACAGGGCTCGGTGCACTCAAGCTCTGCGGTAAATATGCCGTCGCCCTCGTGCGTCATGGGATATCGAGATTCACCGATCTCATCGACCCAGGTGCGCAGCGTAAGCGTTGCCTGCGCGGGATCGGCGTCCTCCAGAATCACGGAGAGCGAAAGGGTTGTTCCTGTGGTCACAGCGCCAAACGGAGTGCGAAACTGCGGCAGACGGCTGTTGTGTATCAATCTCATAGTACGGTCCAGTTCAATAGAATCACGGCCTGCTGGCCATGGGCTTTACGCACAGGATGTAAGTATATCTGTTGTACACAGGCTGTATAAACAACATCCGTTTACCATCGGCGAACGGTTGTCCTAGAAAATCGTTTTACCAACTACCTACAGAGAAGGGGCGCCCGGTTGGAGCGCCCCTTGCATGGGGTTTGATTAGGTTTTGGATCGTCTTTGGGCTAGCGGCGCTTGCGGGTGGCCGTGGCCTTGCGGACGGACGTCTTCTTGGACGGGGCCTTTTTCTCTGCCGGAGCGGCGGGGGAGACCGGAGTCTCCTTGGCGGGCTCGGGCTTGGCCTTTACCTCAGCCTTGGGCTCCTCTTTGGCGGCAGTAGGCTTGGCCTC
>CALHJX010000061.1:0-1542 GCA_938033385.1 uncultured Collinsella sp.
CGCAAGAAGATGACGGGGCGGAATGTCAATCCTGGTCTAACAGAGCCTTAAATAATCATTTGGCTGCCCGCTGGCTAAGTGAGTAGACTTTTTTGGAAATGCCGAGCACCCAACATATTTGCCTCAATAAAACCGCAGGTCACAGACTTGTGCTTTGTCGGTGTGGTCGGGGATTCGGTAAAAGTCTACTCACTTAGTTTTGCGTGATGCATATTGTTCGCAATGTGACCCCAGCCGGGGTGATTCCATCGCAAATTCCGGTGACCGGGCAGCTAATTAGGCGCCGTATGGGTTGCGGTCGCGTTCTATGCGTTGGCGGATGTGGGCGTACTCGATAATCAGTAGCACCAGGAGTAGGGCCATGATGGCTAGGTAGCTCACCACAGCGCCCATCAGACCCATCAGCTTAATCAGGATCACCGGCAGCACCACGCTTACGGCGAAGCAGATCAGGTAGATCTTGGTGACGTCTCTAGCGTGGCGCAGCACCGTGATGATGGCGTAGATAAAGTCGATGGCCGCGGTGACGCCGCCGGCGACGACCATCAGCAGCGCCAGCGTACGGTAGCGTTCAAAGCTGAGGCCGTACATAAAGCTCATGAGGGGAATACCGGGACCTGCCATAAATGCGGCGCACACGCCGGTGATGACTACGATCAGTGCCATAACGGCAACAATAATCAGGTCAAAGCGACGACGCTTGCGAGGATTAGCCCAAATGCTCGACAAGCGCAGGAGCTGCGGTTTATAGATAAATCCAATGCTCAGCAAAATAGCTTGCGCCGGAAAGAACAGGGCATTAAAGTACAGCTGATATTTGTATGCCAGCGTGCCTTCCATCACAAACTTGGGCATGCTCTCAATTAGGTTGAACAGGAACAGTGCACCAAAGAGCGGGGCGCACTGGGCAAACAGGTGGCCGACCTCGCGCAGGCTCACGCGGCGCGATTTTCCGGTCTCGAGCAGGGCAAGCGGCGCGGTGACCAGCACGAGCGAGGCGATGGCGGTGATGCCCATGGACATGGCCGCGATGGGCATGCTGCGCGTGAGGAACAGTGCCACGCTAAAGACCGCGATGACGCCGGCGGAACGTAGCGTTTGGCTCATGCCGGCCAAATAGAGCTTGTCGGCCTGCTGCAGGCGGCCCTCGTACACGTCGGCGATGCCGTCGATCACCTTATAGAGGTAGACGCCCAGGCCGATCGTGGCCATCTGCGCATCGTAGCCGCGGGCGCCGCTGTATACCAGGCCGCATGCCAGCGCGAGCGCTCCGCAGAGCCAGCGGTTGAGCTGGTAGGAGGCGAAGGAGGTTTTTTCGTCGATGTCCGAGACCTGAAAGTTGCGCACGCCGTAGTTGCACGCGATCATGATGAGCGTGCCGGTGACGAAGGCGATGGAGAACTTGCCGGCCTCCTCGGCGCCTACGAGCTGCGTCGACACAATGGTGAGCAGTGGAAACGCCAAGCCCCATACGGCGGTGCCCAGGGTATTCCAAAGGTAGTCGCGACGGGTGGCGTGATCTTCGTACTCGGCTTCTTGCGT
>CALHJX010000062.1:0-3884 GCA_938033385.1 uncultured Collinsella sp.
CCGCCGCCAAGGAAGGCATCCGCGGCTTGACCCGCGTCGCCGCCAACGAGTGGGGCAAGGACGGCATCAACGTCAACATCGTGTGCCCGCTTGCCTGGACTGCTGCGCTCGAGAACTTCCAGGATGCTTACCCCGAGGCGTTCAAGGCCAACGTCCACATGCCGCCGGCGGGCCACTACGGCGACGTCGAGAAGGAAATCGGCCGCGTGGTCGTTCAGCTTTGCGGCCCCGACTTTAAGTATATGAACGGCGAGACCGTCACCCTCGAGGGCGGCATGGGCCAGCGGCCGTAGGAGTTACGGCGTTTTACCAAACGCCGTAACGGGCCGACGCTGCGCGGTCACCAGAGCGACAATTTGTCATTCAAAGAGGGCGGCATGACCAGAAGGTCTATGCCGCCCTCTTTTCATGCCAACTTGTTCGCTCTGGCGACCGCTCGCTGACGTTGCCAGAGCATCGGCGTTGCCTTTGTTGATGTAGTCGTTGGGGACGTTCTTAAATGACTAGTCGAAGGGGACACTCTTGCCGGCACTTGGGGACAGTCCCTGAGTGCCGGCAGATTGGGACACTCCTTTGTAAGATGGCGCTGAAGACTGTCCCCGACGACTAGTCATTTAAGAACGTCCCCAATGACTATGACCCCTTTGCACCAGTTTCTGTCGAGTCGGTGCTCCTTGCGGGTTGCCCGTATAATGGTCTGCGTATGAACCGCAACCAAGGAGTTCCAGTTTATGGACCAGAACCTTTTTAAATTCGACCTAATCGCCGAGGACCCGACGACGCACGCGCGCGCCGGCGTGCTGCACACCCCGCACGGCGACATCGAGACACCGATCTTTATGCCCGTGGGCACCAAGGCAAACGTCAAGGGTATTCCTACCGAGACCGTCAAGCAGCTCGGTGCCCAGATCGTGCTTGCCAATACCTATCATCTGTCCATGCGTCCCGGCGAGGACACCATCGCCGAGCTGGGCGGACTGCACAAGTTTATGAACTGGCATGGCCCCATTCTTACCGACTCGGGCGGCTTCCAGGTGTTCAGTCACAACGACGCCGTCAAGCTCACCGACGAGGGCGTGCGCTTTATCGTCAACGATTACGACGGCCGCCACGTGTTCTGGACGCCCGAGGACAACATGGAAATCGCCATGAAGCTCGGCTCCGACATCTGCATGCAGCTCGACCAGTGCCCCGGCTATCCTGCCACGCGTGCCTACGTCGAGCGTGCCGTGGAGCTGTCGAGTATGTGGGCCGAGCGCTGCTATAAGGCCCACACCCGTGATGACCAGGCGCTCTTTGGCATCGTCCAGGGTGGCATGCATCTGGACCTGCGCCTGCGCTCGCTGCGTCACCTGGAGGAGTGCGGCGACTTCCCGGGCTACGGCATTGGTGGCTACTCGGTGGGCGAGGACCACGAGACCATGTTCGAGACGCTGGCGCCGCTGGTTTCCGAGTACATGCCTAAGCACAAGCCGCGCTACCTCATGGGCGTTGGCAACCCTACCACGCTCGTGCGCGGCGTTGGCGTGGGCATCGACATGTTCGACTGCGTGCTGCCGACGCGCACCGGCCGCATGGGTACGGCGTTCTCCAGTGAGGGTCGCCTTAACTTCCGCAACGCGCGCTTTGCGCACGACGACGGCCCCATCGACCCCACCTGCACCTGCCCGGTGTGCACGGGCGGCTACAGCCGCGCGCTCATCCGCCACATGGTCACGCAGAAGGAGATGCTCGGCGGCATTCTGCTGTCGATGCACAACATCTACTACCTGCTCAACCTTATGCAGCGTGCCCGCCAGGCCATTATCGAGGGCCGTTACGGCGCGTTTGTGAGCGACTGGATGAACAGTCCTGCGGCGGTGGATTACTAAGAGCCGCGACCGCTGACCGATGCCTTGCAAGCGCTTGATGCATCGTGGGTACCATACCGAATAGTTGATGTTCGGGCGGGTGTTTGGCGCATGGCGTCGACCCCGCCCATTTCTATTTTCGATAGGAGTATCCAGTGATTAAGAATGAGAGCGTCGAGGGCGAGCCGGCCTACGACGAGACGTACCGCCGCGGTCCCGTGGTCATGCGCGGCCCTATGATTCCCAAGGACAACACCTACGCCAACCTGCTGGCGCCCGAGGATTCAACCGACTGGCTGCACGCCGACCCCTGGCGCGTGCTGCGCATTCAGGCAGAGTTTGTCGATGGCTTTGGCGCGCTGGCCGAGCTCGGACCCGCAGTGACCATCTTCGGCAGCGCCCGCACGCCCAAGACCGATCCGCTCTACAAGGCGGCGCGCACCGTCGGGCGTAAGATTGCCCAGCGCGGCGTGGCGGTCATCACTGGTGGCGGCCCCGGTATCATGGAAGCGGCCAACAGGGGAGCGGCGAGCGTCAACGGCAAGTCAGTTGGCCTGGGCATTGAATTGCCGCACGAGCACGGGCTCAACAAATACGTGAACCTCGGCATGGACTTCCGTTACTTCTTTGTGCGCAAGACCATGTTCGTCAAATACAGCTCGGGCGCCATCGTGTTTCCCGGCGGCTTTGGTACGCTCGACGAGATGTTCGAGGTGCTCACGCTGGTGCAAACGCACAAGGTCAAGCGCATGCCGCTTGTGCTGGTGGGTACCGAGTACTGGCAGGGCCTATTCGACTGGCTCAACGGCCCGGTGATGGATGCCGGTATGATCAGCCCGCTCGATCCCGAGCTCGTACACATCACCGACGACCTCAACGAAGCCGTCGACATTGCCCTAAGTGGGCTGATGTAGGGCGAGCGTGCCTGTTGTTGTAGTAATGAGAACGGCAGATTGATGCTATTTAACATCAGTCTGCCATCTATACTGGGTATACTGATGCAAAAGACGAGGGCGAGGAGGTCGCGTATGTCTACTGCAACGGTTAAGCCTACGACGGTTCGCATCGAAGAAGGGCTCAAGGAACAGGCGACTGAGTTCTTGGATACGGTTGGCCTGAGTCTCAATTCGTATCTCAACCTTGCTGTTCGACAGCTGGTAAATCAACGAAAGATTCCTTTTGAGATCGTAGGAAGGGCGGAGGTGCCCAACGAAGCGACGAGACGCGCCATGGTGATTGCCGAGGCTCATGAGTTGGGGATTCTGCCAGACGACAGCCCGTCATTCAATAACGCTGATGAGCTCATATCATTCCTCGATGAGGACTAGCGATGTTCGAGATTAAAGTCGAGGCTCAGTTTAAGGCGGATTACAAACGGACGATGCGCATCCATCCGCAACTAAAAACCGAGTTTAAGGCGGCAGTCGCAGAGCTTGCAGCTCACGGCTCGCTTCCCGCGGAATATGGCGCCCATGAGCTTTCAAACCCGGGCGGAAACTATAACGGCCACATCGATTTCCACCTATCCGATGGCTTGGTCGATGTGGTCGTTCTCTACTTGCCGCATAAGACTAATCCTGTGATCCGGCTGGTCAGAATGGGCTCGCATGAGGAGCTGTTCCAGGGTCCGCTGGGCTGATCGCCGATTTCTAAGTTGCGGTGGAATAGGGATTGATTTGCGGCTGATAAGCCAAAAACAGTCCCTATTCCACCGCAAGTGGTAAAGGTGCCCCTAGTGGATGGGCTGGTAGCGGGGGCAGTAGCTGATGGCGATGGCGTCGAGGCCTACGTGGGTCGCGATGGTGCAGCCGATGGGGCCGGTGCCGGCGTCTACATAGTCTTGGCCTGCGAGCGCTTGGTTGACGAGCTCCTGCTCCTCGGCGGCGCCGGTCGTGAGTACGCGCACGCTGGAGCCCGGATGCTCGGCCAAAAACGCGAGGCAGTCGGCCATGGTGTTGGCGACGATGCGCTTGGCGCCGCGACCCTTCTTGATGCCCTTGATCTCCCCCGACTGCCACTCCGGCGAAACGGCCA